>NZ_JBHWDS010000006.1:54540-203188 GCF_042734615.1 Kitasatospora sp. NPDC059646 | reverse complement strand
CAGCAGGCGCAGCACCGGCCCCAGCCGCCGCAGCAGCGCCGGCCGGCGCCCGGGCAGCCGCAGCCGACGGCGGGTCAGGACCCGTTCGCGGCCGAGCAGCACCGGCAGTTCCGGCAGCCGGCCGCCCAGCAGCAGCCGATGCCCGGTCAGGACCCGTTCGCGGCCCGCCCGCAGGGCGCGGCCGCGGCGCAGGACCCGTTCGCGGCCGAGCAGTCCGGCCCGGGCGCGCCCCGGCCGCACCGCGGCGGCGTGCCGGGCGGGCAGGGCGCCCCGTTCCCGGGCGGCCAGGACCCGTTCGGCGGCGCTCCGGCCGCGCACGGCGGCGTCCCGGACGCGGAGCCGGAGGACACCCAGATCGGCGGCTTCGACCCGATCACCGGCGAGGACCCGCACCCGGGCGACTCGATACCCGCTGACCCGCCGACCACCCAGCTCTTCCTGAACGCCCCTCAGTCGGGGCCCCGCCCGGCCGCGGCGGCCGACCCGTTCGCCGCCGAGCGGCCCCGTCCGGCGGCCGGCGGCAACGGCGGCGGCCGGTTCGCCGACCTGCCCGAGGCGCAGCCGTTCCCCGGCGGCCCGCGGGCCGCGACGCCCAAGCGCGAGACGCCCGCCGACCCGGCTCCCGCGGCGGACGAGGCCGTGCCCGCCCCTGCTCCCGCCCCGGCTGCGAAGCCGGCCGCCAGGAGCGGCGGCGGGCGGGCCCGCAAGCTGCTGGTGACGGGCGCCGGCGGCGTGCTGTTCCTGGGCGCGGCCGCGTACGGCGCGGGCCTGATGATGAATCAGTCCGACATCCCCAAGGGCACCACCGTGCTCGGCACCGACATCGGCGGCGACTCCCGCGACCAGGCGGTGACGGCGCTGGACGGCTCGGTCGGCAAGACCGGGCAGCAGCCGCTGCGGCTGAAGATCGGCGACCGGGCGGTGACCCTGGACCCGGCCAGCGCGGGCCTGAGCTTCGACACCACGGCGACCGTGGACGCGCTGACCAAGCACAGCTACAACCCGGTCGAGGTGCTCTCCTCGCTGACCGGCGGCGGCAAGGCCGTCGAGCCGCAGGTCCGGGTCGACAAGGCGAAGCTGAAGGCCGCGCTGGACGACCTGGCCGCGAAGTCCGGGCAGGGCCTGCAGGAGGGCTACGTCCGGTTCACCGAGGCGGGCTCCCCGGAGGTCGTCCCGGGCAGGGCCGGGCAGGCGCTGGACTCGGCGTCGGCCGCCGACAAGGTCGAGCAGGCCTACCGGGACCGGGCGGCCGGCAAGCCGGACGCCGAGGTGGGGCTGCCGCTGGCCGACGCCCAGCCGAAGGTCGGCCAGGACGCCCTGCAGGCCGCGGCGGACGGCCTCGGCAAACAGGTGATGGCGGGCAACATCACCGTCTCCGCGGGCGGCAAGCAGTTCAACTTCGGCGCGAAGACGGCGGCGAAGGCGCTGGTGCTGGCCCCGGACGCGTCCGGCCAGATCGTCCTGAAGTGGGACCTGAACGTCCTGGCGACGTTCATCGGCCCCACCTTCGACAAGGTGAAGACCACCAAGGGCGGCCAGCCCTCGGCGATCACCGCGCAGGACGTGGCGGACGCGATCGGCCAGACCGTCGCCAAGACCGGCCGCGACCGGGTCTACAAGTTCCCGGCCTGACCCTCCGTCAGAACCCGGCCCGGGCCGGGGCGCCGCTGCCGGCGCCCCGGCCTTCGGCGTGCTGGCGGATCCTCGCCAGTGGCGTCGCAGAACGGGACGAACCGGGCGGCGCCGCCGGGGGCCGCGGCGCGTTATCAAGACTTGATCGGCCGCAGGTCGACAAGCCCTCTCGCCGGTACGCAAGATGTGCCGCGTGCCGAGACCCGTACCGAGAAGTCGCCGCCCGCTCGCCGTGATCGCCGCGGTGGCGGCACTGTCCTTCGCGCTGTGCTCCTGCGCCGCCACCGAGCAGTCGGCAGGCGGCGGATCCGCGGCGGGCGGCGACGCCCCGCGGATGACCCAGCAGGCGCTGAACGCGAAGCCCCGCACGGCACTCCGTCAGGGCGGCACCCTGAACTGGGCGATCGACCAGTACTCCGGCCAGTGGAACCCCGTGCACGCGGAGGGCTCCGAGGCTTCCACCATCGACGTCGTCAAGGCGCTGCTGCCGACCTTCTGGCGCTCCGACGCGGGCGGCGTGCAGACCCCCAACCCGGCCTACCTGACCGACGTGACGAGCGAGCTGCGGCAGGGCAGGCAGACCGTGGTGTGGACGCTCAACCCGAAGGCGCACTGGTCGGACGGCACTCCGATCACCTGGCGCGACCTGGAGGCCGACTGGCGGGCGCTGAACGGCCAGGACCCGGCGTACCGGACCGCCTCCAGCAACGGCTTCGACCAGGTGGAGAGCGTGGTCCGCGGCCAGGACGACCACCAGGCCGTGATGACCTTCCGGGAGCCGTACTCGGAGTGGCAGGCGATGTTCAACAACGCCGGCAACGCCCCGCTGCTGCCGGCGAAGTACGTCGCCACCCCGGAGCTGTTCAACACCTCCTTCAAGAGCGGCTTCCCGGTCACCGCCGGGCCGTTCAAGGTCGAGCGGATGGACCCGGCGGCCCGCACCGTCACCGTGGTCGCCGACCCGGGCTGGTGGGGCGACCGGCCGATGCTGGACCGGATCGTCTTCAAGGCGTACGACACCGGCCGGATGCCGCAGGCGTTCGCGGACGGCGAGGTCGACTACTACAACAACGGCCCCAACACCGAGGGCTACCGGATCATCCGGTCGACCGCGGGCGCGGAGGCGCGCCGGGCCGGCGGCCCGAACCTGCGGCACCTGGTGCTGAACGGCCGCAGCCCGCTGCTCACCGATCCGAAGGTCCGTCAGGCGCTGATCCAGGCGATCGACCGGGCGGAGATCACCCGGACCGACCTGACCGGCCTGGACTGGCCGTACGTACCGATGAACAACCACTTCCTGGTGCCGTCCCAGCACGGCTACCAGGACAACTCGAACGGCCTGAGCCGCTTCGACCCCGACGCCGCGAAGGCGTCCCTCGACTCGCTGGGCTGGAAGCTCGGGCCCTCGGGCGTCCGCACCAAGGACGGCAAGGAGCTGGCGCTGCGGTTCGTGGCGCCGGCCGACAACAACCTGGCCGCCAACGAGAGCGCGCTGGTCACCCGGATGCTGGGGCAGGTCGGGGTGAAGGTCACGGTGCAGACCGTGCCGGCCGGCGAGTTCTTCGACGGCCACGTGAACAAGCACGACTTCGACCTGACCGCGTTCGCCCTGATGGGCACCCCCTTCCCGGTCTCCAACTCGATCAGCACCTTCCAGCAGGACTCCGGCTCCAACTGGTCGCAGGTCGGCAGCAAGGCGCTCGACAAGGCGATGGCGGAGGCCGCCAGGGCGGACACCGTCGACGACGAGACGGCGGCCCTCAACCGGGCCGACGCCGAGGCGTGGGAGGTGGCCGGCCTGGTTCCGCTGTACCAGCGGCCGGCCATCTACGGAGTGCGCAAGAACCTCGCCAACATCGGCGCGGCCGGGCTCGGCGACCTCGTGTACGAGAACATCGGGCTGCTGAAGTAACACCCGGGCGGCGAACTCTCGCCATTGGCGGGAAATTGCCAGACGCCCGGTGGCGAGCCTGCCGCCCGAATTGGGTGACCCCTACCCATGAATTCGCTCCGGCATGCCCGAAAACGCAGGTGTCCGATTATCGGACACTCAAATGCCGATCCCATTTCCGCCGAAGAGCGCCAAAACGGACACCGGGTCTACGCGCGTCGTGCGGTCGGCGTGTCGAACTCGCCGTCCTGATAGCGGACCTGACCGTGCATCGTTACGGACACGTGAACGAGCCTTGATCGTGTTTGTCCGGTTTTGACCGTCTCGATCGAGCGTTGTCAAGAGTTCAGGAACTACGAAGTGGTTGACATTCCAGCACGAAGCAGGAAATGGGCGCTCGACAACTGAGGAACTCTTGACGTTCGATAAACGACTTGCAAGAGTCCATTCATCCAAGTTCTTACTCCTTGCTTCTGCACGGACCACGGTCGGGAGCTTTAGCACCATGACGACGCCTACTGGGGCCACGACGGACGGGGACACCTCCCGTCCCGGGTCCACGTCGGACCTCGCGGACAACGCCTCGGCCGACGCGCCCGCCGATCCCGGCTTCCGCGGCCTCTCTCCCGGGAAGCTGATGTGGCGCCGCTTCCTCCGCGACAAGACCGGCGTGGTGAGCGCCTGCGTGGTGATGGTCTTCGTGCTGGTCGCGATCCTCGCGCCGGTCATCTCGATGATCTACGGCAAGGACCCGCAGACCCACTACGGCCAGAACGACCCGACCCTGCTGACCGACTCCGGTCTCCCGGTGGCCCCCAACGGCGGCATGAGCGGCGACTTCTGGTTCGGCCTGGAGCCGGGCCTCGGCCGTGACGTGATGATGCAGCTGTTCTACGGCATCCGCACCTCGCTGATCATCGCCGTCGCCACCTCGCTGCTGACCACCGTGATCGGTGTCGCGCTCGGCATCGCGGCCGGCTACCTCGGCGGCAAGGCCGACTTCTTCATCGGCCGCGTCATCGACGTGCTCATGTCGTTCCCGTCGCAGATCTTCCTGATCGCCACCATGCCGGTGGTCACCAGCCTGCTGGTGCCGACCGGTCAGAAGGTCCCGGAGTGGCTGCCGTTCGTCGCCGTGACGATCGTGCTCTCGCTGCTCGGCTGGATGGGCCTGGCCCGCATCCTGCGCGGTACCGCACTGGCCCTGCGCGAGCGGGAGTTCATCGAGGCCGCCAAGGTCACCGGCGCGTCCCCGATGCGGATCATCTTCAAGGAGATCCTGCCCAACCTGTGGACCCCGATCCTGGTGCAGGCCACCCTCGCGCTGCCGGCGTTCGTCACCGCCGAGGCCGGCCTCTCCTACCTCGGCGTCGGTGTCAGCGAGCCCGTCCCCGACTGGGGCCGGATGATCGCGGACGCGGCGAACTACCTGCGGACGGACGTCACCTTCCTCCTCTTCCCGGGCATCGCCATGGTGATCTTCGTTCTCGCCTTCAACCTGCTCGGCGACTCCGTCCGGGACGCCTTCGACCCCAAGGCCAACCGCTAGCAGGCCCTCAAGACTCCGGGGGGATGGGAAAGCCAGGCCCCGGGCACCCCACTGCAGTTAGTCACTACACCTACCCCAGGCAGGATGAAGATGAGTTCTCGCAAGTCGCGGCTCGCCGCCGCCATCATGGTCGCCGGGGCCCTGACCGTCACCACGGCGTGCTCCAGTGGCCACTCGAACGAGGGCGCGAAGCCGGGTGCCTCGAAGGCCCCGGTCTCCGCCACCACGATCTCGGTCGGCACCGCCGAAGACTCGAAGGGCCCGGCCATCCCGGAGCCCGGCGCGAAGAAGGGCGGCACGGTCAACATGATCGACCGCGACGACTTCTCGCACCTCGACCCGGCCATGGTCTACATGAACTACAACGCCGAGGTCTCGCTCCTGTTCACCCGTCAGCTGACGGGCTACAAGACCGCCGCGGACGGCTCGCAGAAGCTGGTCGGCGACCTGGCCACCGACACCGGTTCCACCACCGACGGCGGCAAGACCTGGAAGTTCACGCTGAAGGACGGCGTGAAGTGGCAGGACGGCACCCCGATCACCTCGGCCGACATCAAGTACTCGATCGAGCGCACCTACGCCTCGTTCATCAAGGGCGGCCCGACCTACATCCAGTCCTGGATCTCGGGTGACAAGTACCGCGAGGCGTACGCCGGCCCGTACGACGGCAAGGGCCTGGACGCGATCACCACCCCCGACGACAAGACCGTCGTCATCGCGTTCCAGGACGCCCACCCGGACGCCAACTTCACCCTGGCGATGACCGGCTACGGCGTGGTCTCGAAGGCCCACGACACCAAGGAGGAGTACGACAAGAAGCCGTTCTCCTCGGGCCCGTACCAGATCACCGAGCACGTCAACGACCGCAGCCTGGACCTGGAGCGGAACCCGAACTGGGACGGCGCGACCGACCCGATCCGGAACGCCTACCCGGACAAGTGGCACATGACGTTCGGTGTCCAGGCGCAGCAGTCCACCGAGCGCTTCATGGCGGACAACGGCGACGACAAGACCGCCTTCTCGTTCCACAACCAGGTCCACACGACCTACATCGACAAGGTCAAGGCCGACGAGAAGCTGAAGTCCCGCACGCTCGAGGGCCTGACCCCGTACGTGGACTACTACTACATCAACAACACCCGCATCAAGGACCAGAAGGTCCGCGAGGCGCTGGTCAAGGCGTTCCCGCACCAGCAGACCCGCCAGCTGCAGGGCGGCACCTCGTACGGTGACTACGCGACCTCGTACATGAGCCCGACCGTGCTCGGCTACGAGTCCTACGACCCGTTCGACGTGCTGAAGAAGCCGCAGGGTGACACCGAGGCCGCCAAGAAGCTGCTGACGGACGCGAACGCGCTGAACACCACCATCGTGTACGCGTACAACAACACCCCGGTCCAGCAGAAGGTCACCGAGGCCATCCGCACCAACCTCGAGGCCGCCGGCTTCAAGTTCGTGCCGCACCCGCTGGACTCGAAGACCTACTACGACGCCATCCAGCAGGTCAACAACGAGTTCGACCTGTACTGGGGCGGCTGGGGCGCCGACTGGCCGACCGGTTACACCTCGCTGCAGCCGGTGTGGGACGGTCGCGCCATCGCCGACGGCGGCCAGAACTACGCCCACGTGAACGACCCGGAGATCAACGCGGCCATGGACGCCGCGGTCAAGATCGCCGACCCGGTCGCGCAGGGCAAGGCGTGGGCCGCGATCGACAAGAAGCTGCAGGACAAGGCGTACTCGATCCCGGACGTGTACCAGCGTTCGCTGAGCCTGTACGGCTCGGGCCTCGGCGGCGTCAAGTTCGACACCCTGGCCGGCCTGCAGTCGCCGCTCAACATCTACGTCAAGTAGTAGTCATCACCGAGCAGTAGCTCACGGTGGGGCACCGGCACGATCTGCCGGTGCCCCTCCCCGATCAGGAGAGCCCCGTCCGATGCTCCGATTCCTCGTCCGCCGATCACTCGGCGCTCTCGTCATCCTGGTGATCGTCTCGATGGTCACCTATGCGCTGTTCTTCGCGATCCCGGCGGACCCGGCGCGGCTCTACTGCGGCAAGACCTGCACGCCCGAGAACCTCGCCCTGATCAGGCACGACATGGGCTTCGACAAGTCCTGGCCGGTCCAGTACTGGGACTGGCTGAGTGCCATCTTCACCGGCGGCACCTACAACGGCGTCAACTGCTCCGCCCCGTGCTTCGGCTACTCCTTCGACAAGAAGGAGCTCGTCGGCAGCATCCTGGCGGACCGCTTCCCGACCACCCTGTCGCTGACCGTCGGCTCCGCAGTGATCTTCCTGCTGTTCGGCATCGGCACCGGCATGCTGGCCGCCCACAAGCAGGGCAAGGCCCTCGACAAGATCGCCAGTTCCGCCTCGCTGATCGTCTCCTCGATGCAGATCTACGTGGCCGGTCCGCTCGCGCTCGTCGCCCTGGTCTACAGCACCGACCTGCTGGACCAGCCCAACTACGTTCCGATCACCCAGGACCCGGTCGGCTGGTTCACCGGCCTGCTGGTCCCGTGGATCGTCCTGTCGCTGATCTGGACCGCCAACTACACCCGTATGACCCGCTCCTCGATGGTCGAGCAGCTGTCCGAGGACTACGTGCGGACCGCACGCGCCAAGGGCATGTCGGGCACCTCGGTCTTCATGCGCTACGCCTGGCGCGGCGCGATGGGCACCATCGTCACCGTCTTCGGCATCGACCTCGGCGTCCTGCTCGGCGGCGCGATCATCACCGAGACCACCTTCAGCCTGCACGGCCTCGGCGAGCTGGCGATCCACTCCTTCAACGACTCCGACCTGTCGCTGCTGGTCGGCGTCACCGTGGTGGCCGCCACGCTGATCGTGTTCTTCAACATCATCGTCGACGCCGCCTACGCCCTGATCGACCCGCGCATCCGCCTGGCCTGACCGGCCGCACCCCAGGCCGACCCAGCAGTCCCGACCTCACGTACCGCACCGAGGAGCCCAGTCCATGACCACCCAGGCCAAGCCCGAGGAGGCCTCGTCCGCCGGCAGCGGCGGCGACCAGCCCTTCCTCTCAGTCCGCGACCTCTCGGTCCGCTTCAGCACCGAGGACGGCGTGGTCCGGGCCGTGGACAACCTCTCCTTCGACGTGGCTCCGGGCAGCACGCTCGGCATCGTCGGTGAGTCCGGCTCCGGCAAGTCGGTGACCAACCTGGCCGTCCTGGGCCTGCACAACCCGGATCGGACCGAGATCACCGGCTCGATCAAGCTGGACGGCCGGGAGCTGGTCGGCGCGCCCAACCGCGAGCTGGAGAAGCTCCGCGGCAAGACCATGTCGATGATCTTCCAGGACCCGCTGACCGCGCTGTCGCCGTACCACACCATCGGCAAGCAGATCGGCGAGACCTTCCGGAAGCACACCGGCGCCTCCAAGAAGGAGGCCCGGGACCGGGCCATCGAGATGCTGACCCGGGTCGGCATCCCGCAGCCCACCACCCGGGTCGACGACTACCCGCACCAGTTCTCCGGCGGCATGCGCCAGCGCGCCATGATCGCCATGTCGCTGGTCTGCGACCCCAAGCTGGTGATCGCCGACGAGCCGACCACCGCGCTGGACGTCACCGTCCAGGCCCAGATCCTCGACCTGCTCAAGGACCTCCAGCAGGAGATGGGCACCGCGATCATCCTGATCACCCACGACCTGGGCGTGGTGGCGCGCACCGCGCAGCAGATCATGGTGATGTACGCGGGCCGGGCCGTGGAGCGCGGCACCGTCCGCGAGGTGCTGAAGGCCCCTCAGCACCCGTACACCTGGGGTCTGCTGTCCTCGATGCCGAGCCTGTCCGGTGACGTGAACGTGCCGCTGCGGCCGGTGCGCGGCACCCCGCCGAGCCTGATCAACCTGCCGACCGGCTGCCCGTTCAACCCGCGCTGCGACTACCGCGAGCAGGTGATCGGCGGGGGCTGCACCTCGGAGCGCCCGCCGCTGGCGCCGGCCACCGGGCACGCCGCTGCCTGCCACCTGAGCGCGGCGCAGCGACAGGACATCTTCATCGACCAGATCAAGCCGCGGCTCGGCTGAGAGGGACACCATGAGCAACGAACTGACCCTCGAGAAGACGGGCGGCGCCGCCGCCGGCTCCGGTGACCCGCTGCTGTCGATCACGGGCCTGCAGAAGCACTTCCCGGTGCTCGACGGCTTCCTGTTCAAGCGGCAGGTCGGCGCGGTGCACGCGGTGGACGGCGTGAGCCTGGACGTCTTCCAGGGCGAGTCGGTCGGCCTGGTCGGCGAGTCCGGCTGCGGCAAGTCGACCCTCGGCCGCCTGGTGACCCGTCTGCTGGAGCCCACGGCCGGCGAGATCCGCTACAACGGCCGGGACATCACGCACGCCAACCGCAAGGAACTGGCGCCGATCCGGTCCGAGATCCAGATGATCTTCCAGGACCCGTACTCGTCGCTGAACCCGCGGCACACCGTCGGCTCGATCATCGGCGCGCCGATGGAGATCAACGGCATCAACCCCAAGGGCGGCATCCAGCGCCGGGTGCAGGAGCTGCTGGAGACCGTCGGTCTCAACCCGGAGCACTACAACCGCTTCCCGCACGAGTTCTCCGGCGGCCAGCGCCAGCGCATCGGCGTGGCCCGCGCGCTGTCGCTGAACCCGAAGCTGATCGTCGCGGACGAGCCGGTCTCGGCGCTGGACGTGTCGATCCAGGCGCAGGTCGTCAACCTGCTCCAGGAGCTGCAGCGCGAGCTGGGCATCGCCTTCCTGTTCATCGCCCACGACCTGTCGGTGGTGCGCCACTTCTCGCAGCGCGTCGCGGTGATGTACCTCGGCAAGATCGTCGAGATCGCCGACCGCGCCTCGCTGTACGAGTCGCCGCGCCACCCGTACACCCACGCGCTGCTGTCCGCCGTGCCGGAGGCCGACCCGGACGACAACCGCGAGCGGATCCGGCTGACCGGTGACGTCCCGTCGCCGCTCAACCCGCCGTCGGGCTGCCGGTTCCGCACCCGGTGCTGGAAGGCGCAGGAGAAGTGCTCGGTGGAGGAGCCTCCGCTGATCCAGCTGTCCGGGAGCCGTGAGGGCCACCTGACGGCCTGCCACTTCCCGGAGGAGGGCTCCACCGCCGCCGTTCCGGAGCAGCGCGCCGAGGTCTGATCCCGCGTCACGCGCGAAGGGGCCCCCACCGTTCGGTGGGGGCCCCTTCGCGTGCCGTCAGCCGGTCTCCCGTTCGGCGGCGAAGTGGCAGGCCGAGTCGTGCCGGGCCCGGCCCTCCAGCCAGTCCCGCACCGTCAGCGGCGGGTCCTCCCGCTCGCACTTCTCCTGGGCCTTCCAGCAGCGGGTGCGGAACCGGCACCCGGACGGCGGGTTGGCGGGCGAGGGCACGTCCCCGGTCAGCACGATCCGGTCCCGGGACTCCCGCGCGGTCGGGTCGGGCACCGGGACGGCCGACAGCAGCGCCTGGGTGTACGGGTGGGTGGCGTGGTCGTAGATCTCCAGGTCGCTGCCGATCTCGACCATCCGCCCCAGGTACATCACGCCGACCCGGTCGGAGATGTGCCGGACGATCGACAGGTCGTGCGCGATGAACATGTACGACAGGTTGAACTCGCCCTGGAGCTGCTCCAGCAGGTTGATCACCTGGGCCTGCACGGACACGTCGAGGGCGGAGACCGGCTCGTCGCAGATGATGATCTCCGGCTTGAGCGCCAGGCCGCGGGCGATGCCGATGCGCTGCCGCTGGCCGCCGGAGAACTGGTGCGGGTACCGGTTGATGTACTCCGGGTTCAGGCCGACCACGTCGAGCAGGTCCTGCACCGCCTTGCGGCGGTCGCCCTTCGGCGCCACCTCCGGGTGGATCTCGAACGGCTCGCCGATGATGTCGCCGACCGTCATGCGCGGGTTCAGCGAGGTGTACGGGTCCTGGAACACCATCTGGATGTTGCGCCGCACGGCCTTCAGCGCGCTGCCGGTGAGCTTGGAGATCTCCTCGCCCTTGTACTTCACCGACCCGGAGGTGGCCGGCTCCAGGTTCATCAGGACCTTGGCCAGCGTCGACTTGCCGCAGCCGGACTCGCCGACGATGCCGAGCGTCTCGCCCTGCATCAGGTCGAAGGACACGCCGTCGACGGCCTTGACCGCGCCGACCTGCTTCTTGAAGAGGATGCCCTTGGTCAGCGGGAAGTGCTTGACCAGCTTGCGGACCTCCAGGATGGGCTCGCCGCGCGGCACCTCCTGGGCGAACGCGACCTCCTCCGGGGTGGTCGCCCCGAGCGGGGTGGCACCGTCAATCGTCATGGAGGGTCTCCTTCCAGAAGAAGCACGCGCTGCCCCGGCCGGCCAGCGGCGTCCCGTCGTCCTCGGTCACCTGCGCCAGCGGCGGCACTTCCTGCCGGCAGATCTCCTGCGCCCGCGGACAGCGCGGGTTGAACGCGCACCCGGGCGGGATCCGCAGCAGGTTGGGCGGCAGGCCCTTGATCGCGTAGAGCTCCTGGCCCTTCTGGTCCAGGCGCGGGATGGAGTCCAGCAGACCGCGGGTGTACGGGTGGGCGGGGCGGGCGTACAGCTCGTGGACCGGCGCGGTCTCGACGATCCGGCCGGCGTACATGACGGCGATCTTGTCGGCGACGTCGGCGACCACGCCGAGGTCGTGGGTGATCAGGATCAGGCCCATGTGGTACTCGGCCTGGAGCTCCGCCAGCAGGTCCATCACCTGTGCCTGGACGGTCACGTCCAGCGCCGTGGTCGGCTCGTCCGCGATGATCAGGTCCGGCTCCAGGGCCAGCGCCATCGCGATCATGATGCGCTGCCGCATGCCGCCCGAGAACTGGTGCGGATAGTCGTTCACCCGCTCCGCGGCGGCCGGGATCCGCACCCGGTCCATCAGCTCGACGGCCTTGGCCTTGGCGTCCTTGCGGTTGCTGCCGCGGTGCGCCCGGTACATCTCGCCGAGCTGGTAGCCGACGGAGAGCACCGGGTTGAGCGAGGACAGCGCGTCCTGGAAGATCATCGCGATCTTCTGCCCGCGGATCTTGCGCCGCTCGTCCTTGGACATCTTCAGCATGTCCCGGCCGCGGAACAGGATCTCCCCCTGCGGGATGGCGGCCGGCGGCATGTCCAGGATGCCCATCACGGCCTGCGCGGTGACGGACTTGCCGGAGCCGGACTCGCCCAGCACGGCGAGGGTCTCCCCCGCGCCGACGCTGTAGTCGACGCCGTTGACGGCCCGGACCACGCCGTCCCGGGTCCGGAACTCCACGTGCAGGTTCCGCACGTCCAGCAGCGGCCCGGTGTACGGCTCCTCGCGGGCCGGTCGGGCCTGGTCGGCGACGGTGCTCATGTGCTTGGCTCCCCTCGGTCAGCGCAGCTTCGGGTCGAGGGCGTCGCGCACCGCGTCGCCCAGCATGATGAAGGCCAGCACGGTGATGGAGAGCGCCGCGGCCGGGAAGAAGAGCGCGAACGGCGCCTGCCGGATCACCTTCTGCGCCGAGGAGATGTCCACGCCCCAGGAGATGGTCGGGTCCTGCAGGCCGATGCCGAGGAAGCTCAGCGTGGCCTCCGCCGTGATGTAGCCGCCGAGCGCGATGGTGGCGACCACGATCACCGGGGCGATCGCGTTCGGCAGGATGTGACGGAACATCAGCCGCCCGGTCCCGGCGCCCAGCGCCCGCCCGGCCACCACGTAGTCCGACTGCTTGACGGTGATCACCGAGCCGCGCATCACGCGGGCCAGCTGGGTCCAGCCGAGGAACGCCAGCGCGATCACCACCGACCACACGTTGCGGGTGGCGAAGGCGTTCAGCAGCACCAGGGCGCCGAGCAGCAGCGGGATGCCGAAGAAGATGTCGGTGATCCGGGAGACCACCGCGTCGATCCAGCCGCCGAAGTAGCCGGCGGTCATGCCGGCCAGCCCGCCCAGCAGGGTCACCGCCAGCGTGACGCAGATGCCGACCGTGATCGAGGCCCGGGCGCCGTACACCACCCGGGCGTAGATCGACCGGCCCTGGCCGTCGTAGCCGAACCAGCCGGCCCCGAAGAAGTCGCTCCAGTCCGGCCGGCGCAGGTAGTTGTTGGTCAGGTCGGCGGCCCGCGGGTCGGTGCTGGTGAACAGCCCCGGGAAGATCGCGATCACGATCAGGAGCAGGATCAGCACCGCCGAGATCAGGAAGATCGGCCGCCGCCGCAGGTCCCGCCAGGCGTCGCCCCACAGGCTGCGGGCCTGCTCCCGCTTGGCCGGGTCCGGCTCGATCAGCGTCTCCTGCTCGACGGCCATGCCCTGCTGCCCCACGTAGTCGAGGTGGTCGCTGTCGGTGGGCTGGATGTTCCGCAGGGGGTCGTGGTCGTCGGGAATCGCGTCGTTGCGGTCAGGCATAGCGGATCCTCGGGTCCAGGACGGCGTACAGCAGGTCGACGACCAGGCTGGCGACCAGGTACACCAGCACCAGGACGGTGACGATGCCGACCACCGTCGGGCCTTCCTTCTGGTTGATCGCCTTGTACAGGACGTTGCCGACGCCGGCGATGTTGAAGATGCCCTCGGTGACGATCGCGCCGCCCATCAGCGCGCCCAGGTCGGTGCCCAGGAAGGTCACCACCGGGATCAGCGAGTTGCGCAGCAGGTGCCGCCCGATCACGGTGCGGCGCGGCAGTCCCTTGGCCACCGCGGTGCGCATGTAGTCGGCGCGCAGGTTCTCGCCGATCGAGGTGCGGGTCAGCCGGGCGACGTACGCCAGCGACAGGGACGCCAGCACCAGGCCGGGCAGGATCAGCTGGCTGATGTCCCGGGAGTCCTGCACGGTGGCCGTCACCCAGCCCAGGTTGATCGCGAACACCGTCTGCGCGATGTAGCCGAGCACGAACACCGGGATCGAGATCACGATCAGGGTCAGCAGCAGCACCGCCGTGTCGGCGACGCTGCCGCGCTTCAGGCCGGCGATCAGGCCCAGCGGCAGGCCGATCACGATCTCGAAGAAGAAGGCGACCAGGGCGAGCCGGATGGTCACCGGGAAGGCGTCCGCCATGATCTCGGACACCGGGCGGCCGGTGAAGCTGGTGCCGAAGTCCAGGTGGAAGATGTTGTTCATGTAGTGCAGGTACTGCTTCCACAGCGGCTGGTCGAGGTAGTACTGGTGCCGCAGGTTGGCGACGGTCGCCGGGTCGGCGGCCTTGTCACCGAACATCGCGGCGATCGGGTCGCCCGGCAGGCTGTACACCATCAGGAAGATCAGCAGCGTGGCCCCGAGGAACACCGGGATCATCTGGAGCACGCGCCGTAGGACGTAGTGGCCCATGGGGAGCCCTCCCTCCGAAGGGTGACTGACGTAGTGCCGGAGCCCCGCCCTCCGTGCGGGGAGGACGGGGCCGGCGTCGGGTGGGTCAGCCCTTGACCTCGACCTGGGTCCAGGCCGGGTTGCCGAAGGAGTCGAACTTCACGTTCTGCACGTTGGTGGAGAAGCCGGAGTTGGTCCGGTAGTACCAGAGCGGGATGGCCGGCATGTCGGTGGCCAGCTGCGCCTCGGCCTTCTGGTAGCCGGTGGCGGTCTCCTGGATCGAGGAGGCCTGGTCGGCCTCGTTGGCGAGCTTGTCGAACTCCGGGCTGGAGTAGCCGGTGTCGTTGGAGGCGGCGCCGGTGCGGTAGACGTCCGCCAGGAAGTTGGCGTTCAGCGGGTAGTCCTGCACCCAGCCGGTGCGGAACATGCCGTTGATCTGGTGGCCGGTGATCGCCGCGCGGGCCGTCTTGAAGTCGGTCTTCGGGTCGCCCGAGCAGTTCACCCCGGTCGCCTGCCGGATCGAGTTGCAGACCGCGTCCACCCACTCCTTGTGGCCGCCGTCCGCGTTGTAGGTGATCTTGACGGCGTTTCCGGGGACGCCGCCGCCCTCCTGGATCAGCTGCTTCGCCTTGTCCGCGTTGTAGGTGCAGAAGTCCCCGCAGGTCCCGGCCTTGTAGCCCTCCACGCCCTCGGCGACCCAGGCCGTCGCGGGCTTGCGCGAGCCCTGCAGCACCGTCTTGGTGATGGTGTCCCGGTCGATCGCCATCGACAGGCCCTGCCGGACCTTCGCCTTGTCCTGGCCCTGCCACTCCGCCTGGTACAGCGTGAAGCCGACGTTCTGGATGGCGCCCTGCGGGGCGTCGATCGCCCGGTCGCCCAGGTCGTTCTTGTAGTTCGCCAGCGCCGACGGCGGCACCTGGTCCATCACGTCCAGGTTGTTCGACTGCAGGTCCGCGTAGGCCGCCTCCGCGGTGGTGTACATCTTGAACACCACGCCGCCGTTCTTCGGCTTGTCCACGCCCTGGTAGTTGGCGAACGTCTTGGTGACCACCTGCGAGTTGTGGTCCCAGCTCACGAACTGGTACGGCCCGTTGCCCACCGGCTTCTGCCCGTAGCCCGCCGGGTCCTTGAAGAACCCCTCCGGCAGCGGCGAGAAGGCCACGTACCCCAGCTTGTACGGGAAGTACGAGACCTTGTTGGTCAGCTTGATCGTGAAGTGGGTGTCGTCCTGGACGGTCAGGCCCGACATGGTGTCCTTGGTCGGGTTGCCGCTCGCCGGGTGGACGTCGGTGTAGCCCTCGATGTCCTCGAACCAGGAGCTGTTGATCTGGTTGTTCTTGGTGCTCGCCGCCCAGTTCCAGGCGTCGACGAAGCTCTTCGAGGTCACCGCCGTGCCGTCGTGGAACGTCCAGCCCGACTTCAGCGTCACGTTGTAGGTCTGCGCGTCGCTCGTGTCGATCTTGTCCGCGACCTGCATCCGGAGCTTGCCGTTGGACGGGTCGTAGTCCGCCAGGCCCTTGAACAGGTTCTGCACGATGCGTCCGCCGCCGACCTCGTTGGCATTGGCCGGCTGCAGCGGGTTCTGCGGCTCGCTGCTCTGGTAGGTGAAGGTCTTGTTGGCGTCCGACGAACCGCCTCCGGAGCTGCCGCCGCCGTTACCACCGCAACCCGTGGCCACCAGGGCCACGGACGTCGCACTGACAACGGCCCAGCGCACACGGGTGCCTGCAGGCATGGAGCTTCCTCCTCAGGGGTTTATGACGCATCTCACCCCATGAGAAGTGCCGCGAAGCGGCGGCGCGACCGAAGTAGGGCCGGACGGGCGAAGGCGGACGGGCGCGAAAACAGGGGCGCGGGGAGCCGCGCGAGCGGCGGGCGCCCGCCGGCCGGAACGTGATCACGCTCTCGCCGGCGGGTGCCCGCCACTGCGCGCGGCTCCCCGCGCCCCTGGGTGTGCGTCCGGTCAGGCCGCGGCCGTCTCCCGTTCGGCGGCGAAGTGGCACGCCGAGTCGTGCCGGGCCCCGCCGGTCAGCAGCTCCGGCACGGCCAGCAGCGGGACCTCGGTGGAGCAGCGCTCCTCCGCCTTCCAGCAGCGGGTGCGGAAGCGGCAGCCGGACGGCGGGTTCGCCGGGGACGGGATGTCGCCGGAGAGGATGATCCGCTCGCGGCCCTCGCGGCCGGTCGGGTCGGGGACCGGGACGGCCGACAGCAGCGCCTGGGTGTACGGGTGGGTGGCGTGGTCGTAGATCTCGGCATCGGTGCCGATCTCGACGAGCTTGCCCAGGTACATCACGCCGACCCGGTCGGAGATGTGCCGGACGATCGACAGGTCGTGCGCGATGAACATGTAGGAGAGCTCGAACTCCGTCTGGAGCTGCTCCAGCAGGTTGATCACCTGGGCCTGCACGGACACGTCGAGGGCGGAGACCGGCTCGTCGCAGATGATGATCTCCGGCTTGAGCGCCAGGCCGCGGGCGATGCCGATGCGCTGCCGCTGGCCGCCGGAGAACTGGTGCGGGTACCGGTTGATGTACTCCGGGTTCAGGCCGACCACGTCGAGCAGGTCCTGCACCGCCTTGCGGCGGTCGCCCTTCGGCGCCACCTCCGGGTGGATCTCGAACGGCTCGCCGATGATGTCGCCGACCGTCATGCGCGGGTTCAGCGAGGTGTACGGGTCCTGGAACACCATCTGGATGTTGCGCCGCACGGCCTTCAGCGCGGCGCCGGACAGCCGGGAGATGTCCTCGCCCTTGTAGAGGACCTGGCCGGCGGTCGCCCGCTCCAGGTTCATCAGGACCTTGGCCAGCGTCGACTTGCCGCAGCCGGACTCGCCGACGATGCCGAGCGTCTCGCCCTTGTCGAGGGTGAAGGAGACGCCGTCGACGGCCTTGACCGCGCCGACCTGCTTCTTGAAGAGGATGCCCTGGGTGAGCGGGTAGTGCTTGACCAGGTCGCGGACCTCCAGGATGGGCTCAGCCATGGAGGGTCTCCTTCCAGAGGTGGCAGGCGCTCTTGCGGCCTGCGAGCTCCGCCCCGTCGCGGTCGGTGACCTGGTGCAGGGCGGGGATCTCGGTGCGGCACAGGTCGGTGGCGACGTCGCAGCGCGGGTTGAACGCGCAGCCGGCCGGGACCTTGTAGAGGTTGGGCGGCAGGCCCTTGATCGCGTAGAGCTCCTCGCCCTTCTGGTCCAGGCGCGGGATCGACCGGAGCAGGCCCTTGGTGTAGGGGTGGGCGGGGCGGGCGTACAGCTCGTGGACCGGCGCGGTCTCGACGATCCGGCCGGCGTACATGACGGCGATCTTGTCGGCGACGTCGGCGACCACGCCGAGGTCGTGGGTGATCAGGATCAGGCCCATGTGGTACTCGGCCTGGAGCTCCGCCAGCAGGTCCATCACCTGTGCCTGGACGGTCACGTCCAGCGCCGTGGTCGGCTCGTCCGCGATGATCAGGTCCGGCTCCAGGGCCAGCGCCATCGCGATCATGATGCGCTGCCGCATGCCGCCCGAGAACTGGTGCGGGTAGTCGTTCACGCGCTGTGCTGCGGCCGGGATGCGCACCCGGTCCATCAGCTCGATCGCCTTGGCCTTGGCCTCCTTCTTGGAGGCGCCCTCGTGCACCCGGAACATCTCGCCGAGCTGGTAGCCGACGGAGAGCACCGGGTTGAGCGAGGACAGCGCGTCCTGGAAGATCATCGCGATCTTGCGGCCGCGGATCTTCCGGCGCTCCTCGCCGGACATCTTCAGCATGTCCCGGCCGCGGAACAGGATCTCGCCGGAGGTGACCCGGCCGGGCGGCATGTCGAGGATGCCCATGATGGTCTGGGCGGTGACGGACTTGCCGGAGCCGGACTCGCCGAGGACGGCGAGGGTCTCGCCGGCCGCGACCGAGTAGTTCACGCCGTTGACGGCCTTGGCGACGCCGTCGCGGGTCTTGAACTCCACGTGCAGGTCGCGGACTTCGAGCAGCGGGGTGCCGGGGACCAGGCGGTCCTTCGCGGCAGTGGTCTTCTCAAGTGCGGTGGTCATGGTGCGGGCCGCCTCTCTCAGCGCAGCTTCGGGTCGAGGGCGTCGCGCACCGCGTCGCCGAGCATGATGAACGCCAGCACGGTGACGCTGAGCATGCCCGCCGGGAAGAACAGCGCGAACGGCGCGGTACGGATGACCTTCTGGGCCGAGTTGATGTCGATGCCCCAGGAGATGGTCGGGTCCTGCAGGCCGATGCCGAGGAAGCTCAGCGTGGCCTCGGTGGCGATGTAGCCGCCGAGCGCGATGGTGGCCACCACGATCACCGGGGCGATCGCGTTCGGCAGGATGTGCTTGAACATGATCCGGCCGGTCCCGGCGCCGAGCGCCCGGGCCGCGGTCACGTAGTCGGCCTGCTTGACGGTGATCACCGAGCCGCGCATGACGCGGGTCATCTGGGTCCAGCCGAGGGCGACCAGGGCGAAGACCACGGACCAGACGGTGCGGGTGGTGAAGGCGTTCAGCACGACCAGCGCGCCGAGCAGCAGCGGGATGCCGAAGAACATGTCGGTGACGCGGGAGATGACCGTGTCGACCCAGCCGCCGTAGTAGCCGGCGATCATGCCGGCCAGGCCGCCGAGGATCGTCACACCGGCGGTGACGCAGATGCCGACCACCACGGACGCGCGGGCGCCGTAGATCATCCGGGCGTAGATCGACCGGCCCTGGCCGTCGTAGCCGAACCAGTCCGCCTGGAAGAAGTGCAGGTAGTTCGGCTTGGTCAGGTAGTGCAGGCGCAGGTCGCCGGCCCGCGGGTCCACCGAGGTGAACAGGCTGGGGGCGATCGCGAAGGCGATCAGCAGCACGATCAGCGCCGCCGAGATGATGAAGACCGGGCGCTTGCGCAGGTCGTGCCAGGCGTCCAGGCCGAGGCTGCGGGGCTTCTCCGGCTTCGGCTCGGCGGAGACGGCGGCACCCTGCGCGGGGGCGTTCTTCTCGATCAGGTCAGGCATACCGGATCCTCGGGTCCAGGACCGCGTAGAGCAGGTCGACGATCAGGCTGGCGGCCAGGTACACCAGCACCAGCACGACGACGAAACCGGAGACGGTCGCGCCCTCGTTGAGGTTGATGGCGTGGTACAGCGCGTTGCCGACGCCCTTGACGTTGAAGATGCCCTCGGTGACGATCGCGCCGCCCATCAGGGCGCCGAGGTCGGTGCCCAGGAAGGTCACCACCGGGATCATCGAGTTGCGCAGCAGGTGGGTGCCGATGACCTTGCGGCGGGGCAGGCCCTTGGCGACCGCGGTGCGCATGTAGTCGGCCTTGATGTTCTCCGCGATGGAGGTGCGGGTCAGCCGGGCGACGTACGCGAGGGATATCGAGCCGAGCACGATGGCGGGCAGGATCAGCTGGCCCAGGTTCATCGAGTCCTGAACGGTCGGGGTGATCCACTTGAGCTGGATCGCGAAGACGTTCTGGAAGATGAAGCCGAGCACCGGCACCGGGATGGAGATCAGCAGCAGGGTGAGGACCAGCGCGGTCTTGTCGAAGGCCTTGCCGCGGCGCAGGCCGGAGAACAGGCCGATCGTCACGCCGACGACCAGTTCGAAGACGAACGCCAGCAGGGCCAGTCGGACGGTGACCGGCAGCGCTTCGCCGATCACGTCGATGACCTTGCGGCCGGCCATGGTCTCACCGAAGTTTCCGGTGAGCAGGTCCCCCATGTAGTTCAGGTACTGCTGCCCGATGGAGACGTCGAGTCCCATCCGGTGCTTGAACGCGGCCAGCTGGGCCGGGTCGGCGGCCTTGTCGCCCCACATCGCCGCCGCCGGGTCGCCGGGCAGCATGCGGGTCATGAAGAAAATGATCGTGACCGTGCCCAGGAACACCGGGATCATCTGGAGCAGTCGCCTTGCGACAAAGCGCCCCATCGTGCCTCCAATTTACTGCTCTGACGGGTCGTCGAACCGGGTCAGAGTTCTCTCGGCGTGACAACGGCCGGTGCCGGTCCGCCCGGTGGGGCGGGGTACGGACACCGGCCGTGTCGGGTCGAGCCGTGCGGTGCCGGCTCGGTTACTTCTGCTTGACCTCGACCTGGGTGAAGACCGGGTCGCCGAACGAGTCGTACTTCACGTTCTGCACGTTCTTCGAGTAACCGGCGGTGGTCTTGTAGTACCAGAGCGGGACGGCCGGCATGTCCTTGGCCAGCTGGGCCTCGGCCTGCTGGTACAGCTCGGCGGTCTTCTCCACGGTGGTGGCCTTGTCCGCCTCGCCGGCCAGGCGGTCGAACTCGGCGCTGGAGTAGCCGGCGTCGTTGGCCGCGGCGCCGGTGCCGTACACGTCGCGCAGGAAGTTGGCGTTCAGCGGGTAGTCCTGCACCCAGCCGGTCCGCATCAGGCCGTCGACCTTCTTGTTCTTGATCAGGTCGCGGGCCGACTTGAAGTCCGGCTTCGGGTCGCCGACGCACTCGACGCCGGTGGCCTGGCGGATGGAGTTGCAGACCGCGTCCACCCACTCCTTGTGGCCGCCGTCGGCGTTGTACAGGACGGTGATCTTGTTGCCGGGGACGCCGCCGCCCTCGGTGATCAGCTGCTTGGCCTTCTCCGGGTTGTAGGTGCAGGCCTCGCCGCAGGTGTTGTCCTTGTAGCCCATGGCGCCCGGGGCGACCCAGGAGTTGGCGGGCTGGCGGGAACCCTGGAGCACCGTCTTGGTGATGGTGTCGCGGTCGATCGCCATCGACAGGCCCTGGCGGACCTTGGCCTTGTCCTGGCCCTTCCAGGAGTCCTGGTAGAGCGAGAAGGAGATCGACTGGATGGCGCCCTGGGCCTGGTCGACGGCGCGGTCGCCCAGGTCGTTCTTGTAGGAGGCGAGGTCGCTCGGGTCGACCTGGTCCAGCACGTCCAGGTTGTCGGAGACCAGGTCCTTGTAGGCGGCCTCGGCCTGCGAGTAGTTCTTGAAGACGATGCCGGCGTTCTTCGGCTTGTCCAGGCCCTCGTACTTGTCGTAGGCGGCGACGGTGATCGCCTTGTTGTGCTCCCACGACACGAACTTGTAGGGGCCGTTGCCGATCGGCGACTGGCCGTACTTCGCCGGGTCGGTGAAGAACACCTTCGGCAGCGGCGAGAAGGCGGTGTAGCCGAGCTTGTACTCGAAGTACGAGACCGGGCCGGTCAGCGCGATGGTGAAGTGGGTGTCGTCGACGACCTTCAGGCCGGACATGGTCTCGGCGGTCGGGTCGCCCTTGTCCGGGTGGACCGCGTCGTAGCCCTGGATGTCGGAGAACCAGTCGGAGTTGATCTGGTTGTTCTTGACGTTGGCGGACCAGTTCCAGGCGTCCACGAAGGACTGCGCGGTCACCGGGGTGCCGTCGTGGAAGGTCCAGCCGGACTTCAGGGTCACGGTGTAGTTCTGCGCGTCGGTGGTCTCGATCTTGTCGGCGACCTGGTTGCGCAGCTTGCCGGTGCTGGGGTCGTAGTCCACCAGGCCCTTGAACAGGGTCTTGATGACGCGGCCGCCGCCGACCTCCATGGCGTTGGCCGGCTGGAGCGGGTTCTGCGGCTCGGAGCTCTGGTAGCTGAACGTGCCCTGGGCGTTGACCGGACCGCTCGAAGCGCCGTCCGACGAGCTGCTGCCGCAAGCAGTGGCGGCGAGGGCGACCGCGACGGCTGCGACAACCCACTTGGCCTGGCTGGCACCGCGCATGGGTGTGCCTCCTGAAATCGTGTTGCAGATCGCTCGCGGCCTGGCGCGCACCCCTGCGCTGAAGCCTCGACCCGAGCTCGACTGCACCCACTATCGGTCACCCACGGGTACGGAATTGACCAATCCGGATTTCAATTTGGTCACATGAACGGTGCATGAATCCTGATATTCGGACATTACAGACATAGCCAGACAGGGGCGAAACGGACAGTTGTCGCAGATGACGATCTGTGATGTCCGATTACCGAACAGCCGCCATCCCCGCTTTCATGACGGAGCGTCACCAAAAACACGACCGGCCGGCGTCCCGAAGGACACCGGCCGGTCGGCCGAAACTGGCGGGCGTCAGCCCTTCTTGGCGCGCGAGGCGCTGCGGCCGCGCTCCTTGGCGTCCAGCACGACCTTGCGGATGCGCACGGTCTCCGGGGTCACCTCGATGCACTCGTCCTCGCGGCAGAACTCCAGGCTCTGCTCCAGCGACAGCTTGCGCGGCGGGACGATCGACTCGGCCACGTCGGCGGTCGAGGACCGCATGTTGGTGAGCTTCTTCTCCTTGGTGATGTTCACGTCCATGTCGTCGGAGCGGGAGTTCTCGCCGACGATCATGCCCTCGTACACCTCGGTGCCGGGGTCGGTGAACAGCACGCCGCGCTCCTGCAGGTTGGTCATCGCGAACGCGGTGACCACACCGGCGCGGTCGGCGACCAGCGAACCGTTGTTACGGGTCGTCAGGGTGCCGAACCAGGGCTCGTAGCCCTCGTGGATGGAGTGCGCGATGCCGGTGCCGCGGGTGTTGGTGAGGAACTCCGTCCGGAATCCGATCAGGCCGCGGGACGGCACCACGAACTCCATCCGGACCCAGCCCGAACCGTGGTTGGACATGTTGTCCATCCGGCCCTTGCGGACGCCCATCAGCTGGGTGACGGCGCCCATGTGCTCCTCGGGGACGTCCACCGTGAGGCGCTCGACCGGCTCGTGGGTCTTGCCGTTGATCTCGCGGGTGACGACCTGCGGCTTGCCGACGGTCAGCTCGAAGCCTTCCCGGCGCATGGTCTCGATCAGGATGGCCAGCGCCAGCTCACCGCGGCCCTGCACCTCCCAGGCGTCCGGGCGCTCGGTGTCCAGCACGCGCAGCGAGACGTTGCCGATCAGCTCGCGGTCCAGGCGGTCCTTCACCTGACGGGCGGTCACCTTGCGGTCGACCTTGGCGCCGGACTTGGCGTCCGCGCCCTTGCCGGAGCCGCCCTTGCCGACCAGCGGCGAGGTGTTGGTGCCGATGGTCATCGAGATCGCCGGCTCGTCGACGGTGATCAGCGGCAGCGCGACCGGGTTCTCGGTGTCGGCGAGGGTCTCGCCGATCATGATCTCGGAGATGCCCGCGACGGCGCAGATGTCGCCGGGGCCGGCCACCTCGGCCGGCTTGCGGGTGAGCGCCTCGGTCATCAGCAGCTCGGAGATGCGGACGTTCTGGATCGAGCCGTCGCGCTTGATCCAGGCCACCGTCTGGCCCTTGCGCAGCTCGCCCTGCTCGACGCGGAGCAGCGCGATGCGGCCGAGGAAGTTGTCGGCGTCCAGGTTGGTGACGTGGGCCTGCAGCGGGGCGCCCTCGTCGTAGGTCGGGGCCGGGACGTGCTCCAGGATGGTGGAGAAGAACGGCTCCAGGTTCTCGGAGTCGGCCGGCACGGTGCCGTTCTCCGGCTTGGTCAGCGAGGCGACGCCGTCCCGGGCGCACGCGTAGACGATCGGGAACTCGATCTGGTCCTCGTCCGCGTCCAGGTCGAGGAACAGGTCGTAGGTCTCGTTGATGACCTCGTCGATCCGGGCGTCCGGACGGTCGGTCTTGTTGATGCACAGGATGACGGGCAGGCGGGCGGAGAGCGCCTTGCGCAGCACGAAGCGGGTCTGCGGCAGCGGGCCCTCGGAGGCGTCGACCAGCAGCACGACCGCGTCCACCATCGACAGGCCGCGCTCGACCTCGCCACCGAAGTCGGCGTGGCCGGGGGTGTCGATGATGTTGATGGTGATCGGCGCGCCGCCGTCCTTGGGGTGGTACTTGACCGCGGTGTTCTTCGCGAGAATGGTGATGCCCTTCTCGCGCTCCAGGTCGTTCGAGTCCATCATGCGGTCGTCGAGCTGCTGGTGGGCCGCGAAGGCACCGGCCTGCTTGAGCATGGCGTCGACCAGGGTGGTCTTGCCGTGGTCGACGTGGGCGACGATGGCGACGTTGCGGATGTCGTTGCGCGTGGGCATGCGGCGCTGATTCTCCCGGAATCGTGGGTCACGGTGCCCGGCCCGCGTCAGCATTCACCGGTCCACCCACCGGGCACGGCACATGCCTCGGCTTCTCCCCATCGTACGGGGAAGCCCGCAATGGAGCAGAAACGGGCAGCCCGGGGAGGTTTGAATCACACCGGCCCGGGACTGCTCCCGGTACGAACGGAGGCCCGGGAGGCCTACAGCGACAGCTCGAACCAGACGATCTTGCCCTTGGGGGTCCGCCGGCTGCCCCAGCGCTCGGCCAGCAGCGAGACCAGTTGCAGGCCGCGGCCGCCCTCGTCGGTCTCCTGGGCGCGGCGCTGGCGCGGCTGGGCGTAGGCGTCGTCCCAGACCTCGCAGACCATGGTGCGGTCGCGCAGCAGGCGCAGCCGGATCTCGCCGCGGCCGTGCCGCAGGGCGTTCGTGACCAGCTCGCTGACCAGCAGTTCGGAGGTGTCGACGAGTTCGTCCAGGCCGCGTTCCAGCAGCCAGCCGCAGGCGGCCTCGCGGGCCCGGGCGACCGAGGTCGGCTCGGGCGGCAGCCGCCAGTCGCCGACCGACCCGGCGGGCAGGGCGTGGACCTTGGCCATCAGCAGGGCGATGTCGTCCTCGCCGTGGTGCGGGTTGAGCTCGTCCAGCACCTGGTCGCAGAGCTCCTCCAGGCGGTCGGAGCCGTTGGTGAGGGCGGTGCGGAACGCCTTGAGGCCCTCGTCCAGCTGGTGCTTGCGGGACTCCACCAGGCCGTCGGTGTACAGGCCGAGGACGGCGCCCTCGGGCAGGTCGACGGTGACCTCCTCGAACGGTTCGCCGCCGACGCCGAGCGGCAGGCCGGGCGGCACGTCGAGCATCCGGGCGCGCTCGCCGGGGGCGAGCAGCACCGGCGGCAGGTGGCCGGCGTTGGCGAAGGTGCAGCGCTGCTTGACCGCGTCGTACACCGCGTACACGCAGGTGGCGAGGTAGACCTCGGCGCCGGCGCGGTCCGGCTCGGCGTCGTCGTTGCCGAGGCCGCGGGCGATCTCGTCGAGGGCGGAGAGCACCTCCTCCGGGTCCAGGTCGAGCATCGCGAGGGTGCGCACGGCGGTGCGCAGCTGGCCCATCGCGACGGCGGCGCGCAGGCCGCGGCCCATCACGTCGCCGATCACCAGGGCGGTGCGGCTGCCGGGCAGCGGGATGACGTCGAACCAGTCGCCGCCGACCTCGGTGTTGTTGTTGCTGGGCAGGTAGCGGCGGGCGATCTCCAGGCCGGACGCGGCCGGGTTGCCCGGGGGCAGCAGGCTGCGCTGCAGGATCAGCGCCCGCTCGTGCTCGCGGCGGTACAGCCGGGCGTTGTCGACGCAGACGGCGGCGCGGGCGACCAGCTCCTCGGCGATCGCGACCTCGCGGGCGTCGAACGGCTCGCTGCCGATCGCCCGGGACAGCTGCACCAGGCCGAGCACCTGGTCGCGGGCGACCAGCGGCACCACCAGGGTGGAGCGCAGCAGCGGGTCGGGCCCGGGCTGCGGGACGACGCTGCGGCCGGTGCGCAGCGCCCGGGCGTGCGGGGAGCGCGGCGGGTAGCAGAGCGTGCCGCCGGCCTCGGCGACCCGGACGCCGGAGCGCTCGCTGCCGAGCACCGAGGGGGCGTTGCCGACCACGCTGGAGACCGCGACCCGGCGCAGTTCGCCGTTCTCGGGGTTGGCGGTGAGCGGGGCGTCGCCGGTGAGCAGGGCGGTGTACAGGTCGACGGTGGCGACGTCGCAGAACTGCGGGACGATCACGTCGAGCAGTTCCTTGGCGGTGGTCTCCAGGTCGAGGGTGGAGCCGATGTGCGTGGACGCCTCGTTGAGCAGGGCGAGGCTGCGGCGGACCCCGGCGGCCTCGCGTTCGGCGATGTGCCGGCTGGTGACGTCCTGGACCTGGCCGGCCACGCCGATCGGGCGGCCGCCGGCGGCGGTGAGGCGGTACAGCGACACCGCCCAGGTGCGCTGGTCGTCGTCGCGGCCGGCCGGGCCGTGGCCGGGGCGGGCGGGGCCGGACAGCCGCAGGTCGAGGACCGGCTCCTGGCCGGTGAGGACCTTGCGCAGGGCGAGCAGCAGCCGGTCCGCGTCGGAGGGCCGGAAGACGTCGCCGGGGGCGAGGCCCTGCAGGGCGGCGGGGCTGCGGCCGAGGCCGGCGGCGAAGGCGGCGTTGACGCGCTGCAGCTTCAGGTCGGTGTCGAACAGGAAGAACCCGGTGGGGGTCTGGCCGATGACGGCCTCGGAGGCGGCCAGGTCGGTCTCGATGGCGCGCAGCCGGCCGAGGTCGACGGCGAGGCAGGTGGCGGAGCCGTCGGCGCTGTCGGGCATCGCGTAGACCTCGGCGAGGCTCTCCGCGCCGGTCAGGTCCCGGTAGGGGGCGGTGCCGACCCACTCCTCGCCGGACAGGATGCGCTCCAGCCGGGCCCGGCCGCGCTGCCACAGCTCGCGCGGTATGAACGCGGTGATCGGGTCCGCGCCGACCGCCTCCGCGGCGGGGACGCCGAAGAACTGGGCGGCCCGGTCGCTCCACTGCGCGATCCGCCCGTCGGGGCCGATCGCGAAGGTGGCGACCCGGATGTAGTCGTAGATGGTGCCCGAGGAGCCCTGTTCCCGGCCGTGCGGGAGGGTGGCAGGCACCGTCGGGGCACCCGGCTGCTCCGGCAGCGCGGCGTAGCCGCTGCTTCCGTGCGTCGTGTTCCGTGCCGGGAAGCTGTTCAACGGACCGACCCCTCCAACCCGCGCGCCCATCCGGTGTCGAGAAGACCGAGTATTCGATGTCCGAGTATTCATCATCCGGGCGCGAGCGCACACGCCCTTCAACGTCACAACATCGACTCGGGTGGTTGAACGTCCGAGTCTGCCAGCTCGAACCAGACGACCTTGCCCAGCCCCTCGGCCCGGGTGCCCCAGCGCAGCGCGAGCCGGCGGACCAGTTCGAGGCCGCGGCCGCCCTCGTCGCCGGCGCTCGCGTGCCGTTCCCGGGGCGGGTCGGGCAGCGGGTCGGAGATCTCCACCAGCAGCAGGTCGCCGAGGGTGAGCCGGACCCCGATCGGGGCGCTGGCGTACCGGACGGCGTTCGTGACCAGCTCGCTGACCAGCAGCTCCGCGGTGTCGGTGAGGGCCTCGACGCCCCAGTCGGCGAGCGTGTGCCGGACCAGGCGGCGGGCCCGGGAGACCGCGGTGGGCTCGGCGGGCAGTGTCCAGCCGGCGGTGGGCGCGTCGTCCCGGCCCTGGCCCAGCCGGGCCAGCAGGAGCGCCACGTCGTCGGGCTCGCGGCCCTGTTCCATGGTGTCGAGGACGGCCTCGCACGCCTGTTGGATCGAGGCGTACGGCTGTTCGAGCACGCTGACCAACCTCCCCAGTCCCACGTCCAGATCCTTGTCCCGCGACTCGACCAGCCCGTCCGTGCACAGGGCGAGCAGGCTGCCGTCCGGGATCTCCATCTCGATCGACTCGAACGGCACTCCGCCGACGCCGAGCGGCGCGCCGGAGGGCAGGTCGAGCACTTGGCCGGCGCCGCCGGGCAGCGGACCGCCGGAGCGGGCCGGCTCGGCGTCGGCGCCGGGCACCACCAGGACCGGCGGGATGTGGCCGGCCTTGGTGACGGTCAGGCTGCGCCGCGCGGGGTCGAACACCGCGTAGACGCAGGTGGCGAGCAGGGCCTCGTCGGGGCCCTGGGCGAGGTCGTCGGCGAGCTCGTGGACGTGCCGCAGGACCACCTCGGGCGCCAGGTCGAGGGCGGCCAGCACCCGGACCGCGGTGCGCAGCCGGCCCATCGTGGCGGCGGCCCGCAGGCCGTGGCCCATCACGTCGCCGACGACCAGCGCGGTGCGGTCGCCGGGCAGCGGGATGACGTCGAACCAGTCGCCGCCGACCTCGGTGCCGCTGGAGCCGGGCACGTACCGGTAGGCCACCTCGACGCCGGCCGGCTGCGGGACCTGCTGCGGCAGCAGGGTGCGCTGCAGGGTGAGCGCGGCGGTCCGCTCGCGGGCGTACAGGCGGGCGTTGTCGAGCGAGCTGCCGGCCCGGTCGGCGAGTTCGACGGTGAAGGCCAGGTCGTCGCGGTCGAAGCCCTCGCGGTAGCCGGCCCGGCTGACCACCAGCAGGCCGATCACGATGCCGCGGGCCCGCAGCGGCACCACCAGCCGGGAGTGGATGCCGAGCTCGCGGGCGGCCTCCACCTTGGGGTCGTCGGGGAAGGACAGCGCGTCCAGGTCGGCGCCGGTGAGCAGCGCGGGGACGCCGCTGCGCAGCACCCGGCCGAACACCGAGCCGTCCTCGAAGGTGATCCGGGCGCCGTGCCGGAGCATGGCCTCCACCGTCGGGCCGTCCTGGACGGCGGCCACGCCGAGCTGCAGCAGCGAGGTGTGCCGGTCGTGGCCGTGCCGGGGCAGGTCGTCACCGTGCGCGACGGCCTGCAGCAGGATCACCGCGGCGTAGTCGGCCAGCCGCGGGACCACCGCGCCGGCCAGCTCCTGGGCGATCATCGAGGCGTCCAGCAGGTCGCCGACCCGGGAGCCGAACTCGTTGAGCAGCGACAGCCGCCGCCGGGCGCCCTCGACCTTGGCCACCGCCCGGTAGCGCTCGGTGACGTCCATGACGGTGCCGGAGATGCCGAGCACCCGGCCGGCGCGGTCGGTCATCCGGCTGAACGAGATCGACCGGTAGCCGGCCCGCGCGGTGTGCGGCGCGGCGAGCGTGACGTCGATGACGGGCTCGCCGGTGGCCAGCACCTGGCGCTGCAGGGCGGTGATCTCGTCGGCGGAGCGCTCCGGCAGGGTCTCGCCGGTGGTGCGGCCGATGTGCGCCTCGGCGGGCAGGCCGTTCATCTCGGCCAGCGTCCGGTTGACGGCGGTGTACCGCAGGTCGGTGTCCAGCACGGCGATGCCGAGCGGGGACTGCTCGAACAGCGCGTCGCGGACGGCGAGGTCGCGTTCGACGGCGCGCAGCGCGGCGGCCTCGGTGAGCGCGGCCTGCACGTACGGCGCGCCGTCCCCGTCGACCAGCAGCGACAGCCGGGCCTCGACCTCGACGGGGACGCCGTCCCGGTCGCTGATCGCGGTGAAGCCGTGCCAGGAGCCGCGCCGCAGGGTCTCCTGGATCGCGGCCCGGGCGCGCTGCGCCTCCTCCGGCTCGGAGGTCAGGTCCTCGACGGCCCGGCCGACCAGCACCTCGCTGGGCCAGCCGAGCATCTCCTCGGCGGCGGGGCTCCACAGCACCACCCGGCCCGCGGTGTCCAGGATGACGATCGCCACCCGCACCACGTCCAGCAGGCTGCCGCCCTCGGTGCGGCGGCTGGGGTGCAGTGCGGTGGGCGCGGCGTCGGAGCGCGCGCCGGCCGTGCCGGGGAACGCCCGGGCGGGGCGGCCGCGGGAGGTGCGCAGCGGCCCGCCGGCGGGCGGCTCGGACGCGGCCGGGCCGGCGGTGGGCGCGCTGCCGGGCTCCGCGGACGGCCCGGCCGGGGGCTGCTCGGCCCCGGGGCGCCTGCGCAGGCGGGCGCGGGCGGCCGCCCGGCCGGACCGGCCGGCGCCTATGGGCAGCGCGGGGCCGCCGGACCGCCGCGAACCGCGCGAGGGCAGGCCGGACGCCTCGTGCTCTCCCCCGCCGTCACCCGGCTTCGCCACCTACGGGGCCTCCGGCCGTCGCTGGAACGCGCCGCCGACGGGCCGCCGGGGCGTGGGCCGTCGTCACGCTGCGCCGTGCCCGGCTACCGATCGTGACGAATGCTGCCGAACACTGCCATACCCAGGGAAAGGCGCTGCTATCCCGGCATAGGGGTCGTCTGTCCGATTGGCGTACAGAACGGGCATGTCCGGGGTGTTCGAGTTTGGGCGCGGTTCCGGCGCGACCGGCCGTCAGTGCAGGTGGCCGTCGCGGTGCAGGTCGTCGAAGAGCAGCTGGTCGACCGGGGGGACGCGGTCGCGGTCGGCGTAGCCGAACCACTCGACGTCCTCGATCTCGCTGCTGGCGGCGAGGGTGCCGGTGTAGTCGGCGAGGTAGCAGGCCATCCGGACGGTGGCGCCGGCCGGGTGGCCCGGCACGTCGGCGTGGTAGGTGCCGACGTGGGCGACGGTGTCGGGCCGGATGGCGACGGTGAGTTCCTCGGCGATCTCCCGGGTGAGGGTCTGCAGGTCGGTCTCGTCGCCCTCGCGCTTGCCGCCGGGGATGTAGAACACGTTCTTGCCGCGGGGGCGCGCGCAGAGGATCCGGCCGCCCTCCAGTCGGACCCACGCCACCGTGTCGATCAGCTCTGCCATCGCCGTCCTGCCGCCCTCGTGCTCGCCGCGCGGCCCCCGCGCCGGGGCCCGCCGGCTCCCGACCCTATGTCAGGGGCGGGGCGGCTCGGCGGCGGTGGCGAGGCGCTGGTTCTTCAGGTCGGCGCGGTCGGTGACCTCGGGGCCGAACCAGAGCGGCGGGGTGAAGGCGGCGGCGTCCTGCTGGTCGGCGAACTCGACCTCGGCGGTCCGCAGTCCGGTCAGCCGGCCGTGGAAGGTGTCGACCACGGCCTCGTGGCGGCCGAGCGGGACCACCCGGCGGGTCTTGAGGACCCGGGCGTGCTCGGTGGCGGGCCACAACGCCTCGAACTGCTCGGCGGCGAGCGGGGTCTCCCACTCGCCGCGGACCAGGCCGGTGCCGCGCTTGACGGTCAGCGAGCACGCGCCGCCCTGGTCCCGCACCCGGGCCTCGGCGCCGTCCGGGCCGATCACCAGGTAGCCCTGCCGGACCTCGAACTCCCGCCCGTCGGGGACGCTTTCGCCGTCCGGGACCAGGAACTTGCGCTCGATCTCCAGAGCCAACGGATGTCCTCCTCGCTCGTGCCTGCCGCTGCTTCCGCCACGCTACGCGTCGGCGGGCCGGCCGGGCCTACCGCGCGGCCGGGTCGGCGTCGTCGGGTTCGATCCAGTAGAGCTGCTTGTGGCCGCGGGCCTCGAACTCGGCCGCCATCGCCTCGGCGGCGGGGCGGGTGAGGCCGCGGGCGACCGGGAAGCGGTTGCCGTTGTCGTCCTGGCGCATGACGCGGTGGGCGGCGGCCGTGCGGTCGGGGGTTCCCATGCCGCCACACGGTAGCGGTCCGGCCCGGTGGGGGGCGGGCCGGACCGGGCCGAGGGGCGGTCGAACGGACCGACGTTTCACCAACTAGCTTACGCGCACCAGGAGTTCACCGTGCAGGACGGCGAACCAGGCATCCGGGTGGGCGGCCCATCGGGGCCAGCCGGCGGCGATCCGGGCCAGGTCGGCGGGGGTGGCGAGGCCCTCGGCCAGGGCGGTGGCGGCGGTGTTGGAGCGCTCGGTCCGCTCGGCCCAGCTCTCCGACCACCAGGCGCGCTCGGTCCCGGTGGCGTACGTCCAGGTGCTGGAGGACGGCCGGACGTCGGTCAGGCCGGCGGCGTGCGCCCAGGACAGCAGGCGGCGGCCGGCGTCGGGTTCGCCGCCGGAGGTGCGGGCGGTCCGCCGGTAGAGCGCCAGCCACTCGTCCAGTTCCGGCAGTTCGGGGTACCAGGTCATCGCGGCGTAGTCGGCGTCGCGGACCGCGATCAGCCCGCCGGGGGCGGTGACCCGGCGCATCTCGCGCAGCGCGGCGACCGGGTCCGCCAGGTGCTGGAGCACCTGGTGGGCGTGCACCACGTCGAACGAGGCGTCGGCGTACGGCAGCCGGTACACGTCGGCGGCCTCGAAGGTCAGCCGGCCCGGGTCGCGCTCGGCGGCCAGCGCGGCGGCCTGGGCGAGCACCTCCTCCGACGGGTCGACGCCGACCACCCGGCCGGTCGGGCCGAGCAGGTCGGCCAGGTCCGCGGTGATCGTGCCGGGCCCGCAGCCGACGTCCAGCAGCCGCTGGCCGGGGCGCAGTTCGGGCAGCAGGTAGGCGGCGGAGTTGGCGGCGGTGCGGGTGCGGTGCGAGCGCAGGACGGCGGCGTGGTGCCCGTGGGTGTAGCCGGCCACGGCGGTTCCCCTCTCCCTCGGATCTCCTCGGAGACGACCCCTCCAGGATAGGAAGGCGTTCCATGGATCGGACAATCTTGTATCGAATGATGAGACGTCAGGAAAATGCCCTCGCCCCCGGAGCCGCCCCCGGCGCAGAATCGTCCGCATGGGAAAGTCTTACGAACGCATCGACGACCGGCTGCGCGCGTTCATCGACAGGCAGCCCGTGTTCTTCGTGGCCACCGCCCCGCTGTCCGGCGACGGGCACGTCAACCTCTCCCCCAAGGGCCGCTCCGGCACCCTCGCCGTCCTGGACGAACTCACCCTCGCCTACCTGGACTTCGGCGGTTCGCACGCCGAGACCATCGCCCACCTGCGGGAGAACGGCCGGATCACCCTGATGTGGTGCGCGTTCGAGGGCCCGCCGACCGTGCTCCGGGTGCACGGCCGGGGCGAACCGGTGTTCCGGGACGACCCCCGGTTCACCGAACTGCTGGGCCGCTTCGACCCGTCCACCGACGGCGTCGGACTGCGCGCGATCGTCCTGGTGCGGGCGGAGCGGATCAGCGACTCCTGCGGATTCGCCGTCCCGTTCATGGACTACCGCTCCGACCGGGAACTGCACCGCCAGCACTTCGCGCGCAAGGGCGAGGAGAACTTCAACGCCTACTGCGCGGGCAAGGACCACGTCGCCGTCAGCATCGACGGCCTGCCCTCGCTGCCGCTCCCGCTGCCGCCCCGCACCCCCGCCTGAACCGCGCCCGCCGGCAGCGTACGGTGGTGGCCCGACCGCCGACCCTGGAGTCCGCCCCGTGCCCCGCCCCCACGTTCTGCTGAGCGCCGCGGTGTCGATCGACGGCCACCTCGACGACGCCTCGCCCGACCGGCTGCTGCTCTCCAACGCCGAGGACTTCGACCGGGTCGACGCACTGCGCGCCGCCAGCGACGCGATCCTGGTCGGCGGCGGCACACTGCGCGCCGACAACCCCCGACTGCTCGTCAACTCGCCCGCCCGGCGCGCCGAACGGGAGGCCGCCGGACTGCCCGCGTACCCGCTGAAGGTCACCCTCAGCGCGACCGGCGCGCTCTCCCCGGACCTGCGGTTCTGGCACACCGGCGGCGCCAAGCTCGCCTACACCACCGACGCCGCCGCACCCGCACTGCGCGAAGCCCTGTCCGGGGCGCCCGGCACCGAGGTGGTGGGCCTCGGCCCGGCCGTCCCGCTGGGCGCCGTGCTGGACGACCTGGGCGCGCGCGGGGTGCGCCGGCTGATGGTCGAGGGCGGCGGCGGCGTGCACACCCAGTTCCTCGCCGAGGGCCTCGCCGACGAGCTCCAACTCGCCGTCGCCCCCCTGCTGGTCGGCCAGCCGGCCGCGCCGCGCTTCCTCGGCCCCGCCGCCTACCCGGGCGGGCCGAACCGCCGGATGCGCCTGCTGGAGGCCCGTACCGTGGGGGACGTCGTCCTGCTGCGATACGCCCCGAAGGAGTCCTCCGATGACCACTGACCAGGAATGGCTGCACCGCGCGATCGAACTGTCCCGCCGCTGCCCGCCGTCCCGGACGGCGTTCTCGGTGGGCGCGGTGATCGTCGGCGCGGACGGCGAGGTGCTCGCCGAGGGCTTCAGCCGCGAGGTCGACGCCGTCAACCACGCCGAGGAGGCCGCGCTCGGCAAGCTCCCGGCCGGCGACCCGCGACTGCGCACCGCCACCGTCTACAGCACCCTCGAACCCTGCGGGCAGCGCGCGTCCCGGCCGCACCCGTGCGCCGAGTTGATCGTGGCGGCCGGGGTGCCGCGGGTGGTGGTGGCCTGGCGGGAGCCCTCGCTGTTCGTCGAGGCCTGCCAGGGCACCGCGCTGCTCACCGCGGCCGGCATCGAGGTGGTGGAGCTGCCGGAACTGGCCGAGGAGGCCCGGGCGGTGAACGCGCACCTGCTGGGATGAGGGCGGCGCCGGCCGGCGGGGCGGCGGCGGACGGGGCGGCGGTGCCGGGCGGGTGAGGTCTGCGCCGGGCGTCACTGGTTTTGTACGATTGTGGAACAAACACTCGCCCGAGGCCCCCGAGGAGCCCCGATGCCCGTCCTCACCCCGCCGGTCCGGGCCGTCCTGCTCGACATGGACGGCACCCTGGTCAACTCCGACGCCGTGGTCGAACGCTGCTGGCGCGCCTGGGCCGACCGGAACGGGCTCGACGGCGACACGGTGATGCGGACCGTCCACGGCCGGCAGGGCCACCTCTCGATGGCGCTGCTGCTGCCCGACCGTCCGATGGAGCAGAACCTCGCGGAGAACCGGCAGATGCTCGCCGAGGAGACCGCCGACACCGACGGCGTGGTCGAAGTCCCCGGCGCCCGGCGGCTGGTGGAGTCGCTGGCCGGACTGCCGCACGCGCTGGTGACGTCCGCCGACGACCGCCTCGCCCGGGTCCGGATGGCCGCCGCCGGCGTCCCGCTGCCGCCCCTGATGGTCACCGCCGAGCAGGTCGGCGCCAGCAAGCCCGACCCCGAGGGCTTCCTCAAGGCCGCCGCGGAACTCGGCGTCGCCCCCGGCGAGTGCCTCGTCCTGGAGGACTCCGAGGCCGGCATCGCCGCCGCCCGCGCCGCCGGCATGCCGGTGCTCGGCATCGGCCCGCGCGCCGCCGCCCACCGGCCCGACCACCACGTGGCCGACCTCACCGGCGTCACCGTCACCGCGGACCCGAACGGCGGCCTGGTCGTCCGACTGCCCTGACCCGCGGCGCCGTCCGGCCCCGCGTCACTCGGGGACGGCGAGGCAGAACGGGTGGCCGTCCGGGTCCAGCAGCGTCACCCAGTGCTCGCCGCCCGCCTGGTGCTCCGGCCTGCTCGCCCCGGCCGCCAGCAACTCGGCGACGGCCGGCGCCAGTTCGGGCACCGTGAAGTCCAGGTGCGCGCGGGCCCCGTCGGACGGCCACTCCGGCGGGCGGAAACCGCCGACCCGCTGGAAGCCGATCCGCACCGGGCCGTCCCCGATGAACACGTACGCCTCGCTGCGGTACGTCACCTCCCAGCCCGTCAGCAGCTGGTAGAACGCCGCCAGCCGCTCCGGGTCCGGGCAGTCCAGCACCGTCGAACTCAGTACGCCGACCGGCTTCCGGTCCGCCGACCGCTCCGCCACCCGGTGCTCCGCCATCTGATCGTCCGTCATCCGGCCAGCCTGTCACGCGCGACTGACGGCGGCTCCGCGGCGCGGGGCGTGTCGGCCCGCGGGCAGTGCGGCGGCCGGGAGCAGCCCGACGGCGGCGAGCACCGCCAGGGCGGGCAGCGCACCGTGCGGGCCCGCACCGGAGGCGGCCGCGATGCCCAGCGTGGGGCCGACGTTCATCGCGGTCTGCTTCAGCCCGCCGACCGCGCCCGCGTACCCGGGCGGGGCGTCACCGACCACGCTGCCGGTCGCCGTCACCATCACCACCGCGAACCCCGCGCCCAGCAGCGCCGAGGCCACCGCCGTCGCGGCGGCCGCGCCGCCGCCGTCGCCCGGGCCGGCCAGCGCGGCGATGCCCGCCACCAGCAGCAGCGTTCCGGCCAGCGCCGTGCGGCGCGGGCCGTACCGGCGCAGCGCCCGCTCGGCGGCCGGGGCGCCCAGCACCATCAGCGCGGTCAGCGGCAGCATCCGCAGCGCGGTGGCCAGCGGGCCGAGCCGCAGCGCGTCCTGGAGGCGGAAGGTGGTGCTGAACAGGGCGCCGAACAGTCCGGCGGAGGACGTCAGCAGCAGCGCCAGCGAGCCGGCCACCGGCCGCGAGCGGACCACCGGGCGCGGTACCACCGGCTCGGCGGTGCGCCGCTCGTGGCCGACCAGCACGGCCGACAGGGCTGCCGCGGCGGCGAGTTCGACGAGGGTTCCGGTCGCGGTCCAGCCCCGGCCCGGCACCTCGGCGAGGGCGTGCACCAGGACGGCGAGCGCCGCCGCGAGCAGCGCCGCGCCCGCCAGGTCGAGCCGCTGCCGGCCGCGTTCGACCTCGGGCGGACGCAGCGCCAGCGTCATCGCCGCGATCAGCACGGCGACCGGCGCGTTGATCCAGAACACCGACCGCCAGCCGAACTGCGCCACCAGCCCGCCGCCGAGCAGCGGACCCGCGGCCGCAGCGAGCGCGATCGCGCCCGTCCGCACCGCGATCGCCCGGCCGAGCCGCTCCGGCGGGCAGCACAGCCGCAGCAGCGCCAGCGTCCCCGGCTGAAGCAGCGCGCCGAACGCGCCCTGGGCGACCCGCAGCGCGATCACCCAGCCGATCGTGGGGGCGAGCGCGATCCCCGCCGAGGCCGCGCCGAAGCCCAGCACGCCCGCCAGCAGCGTCGGCCGGTGCCCGTACCGGTCGCCGAGCCGGCCGGCCACCACCAGCAGGGCCGCCACCGCGACCAGGTAGCCGGTGCTGGTCCACTGCAACGCGGCCGGGCCCGCGCCGAGTTCACGCCGCATCGCGGGCTGGGCGATCAGCAGCACCGTGCCGTCCAGAGCCACCAGCATGGCGGCCGCGGCACTCACCGGCAGTGCGAGGCGGCTCACCGCGCCCCCAGGTGCGCCGTCAGGACGGCCTCCAGCAGCGCGTCCTCCCGCTGCTCGCCGAGCATCAACCCGACGCTCCCCCAGCCCTGCAGCTGCGCCAGCCCGTGCAGGTTCGCCCACAGTGCGGCCGCGACCACGGGGGCGCGCTCCGCGTCCCCCGTGCACTCCCCCACCAGCCGGGCCATCTCCCCGAACAGCGGACCCGTCGACTCCCGCAGCCGGGGGCCGTCCGACGCGGATCCGTCACTGTTCAGCAGGTCGTGACGGAACATCAGCTCGTACATGCCGCGCCGCTCGGCCGCGAACGCCAGGTACTCCCGCGCCAGCCCCTCCAACCGCGCCCGGATCCCCTCCGCCCGCACCCCCGCGAACCGCCGCCCCAACTCCTCGAACCCGCGCCGCGCCACCGCCGACAACAGCTCCCGGTGCGTCGCGAAGTACCGCCGCGGCGCCCCGTGCGACACCCCGGCCCGCCGCGCGATCTCCCGCAGCCCCACCGCCCCCGACCCCTCCGCCAGCACCAACTCCACCCCGGCATCCACCAGGCGCTCGCGCAGCGGCATCTGCTCATCGCTCATAGACACTGTCTACCAGCACCCAGTAGACAGCGTCTACCCCCACGGGCGGTCGGACGCGCAACGGTGCGTCGCAAGTCGCTGTCGCATGGGCTTCGACATGAGCTAGCGTTCGGATTCGCACCGCGCCACCTCTCGAAGGCGGACGCGACGCGACCTCGGAGGAATCGGCCCCTCGGCCCGATGACACTGCCCACGGTGCGTTCCCGGCGGGAGCCATCCGGCATCCGTCATCGGTCATCACCGAAGGGACGCTCCCCCGTGGCTGTCGTCGAGTACACGCGCAAGCACCGCAGTTGGATCCGCGATGTCCTGGTGGGCATCGCGGCGGGCCTCGGCTCGAATCTGGCGTGGGCGCTGGCGCTGATCGTGGTGCACCGCCTCGGCTGAGCCGGGCGGCGGGCGGGTCCTTCGGGACCCGCCCTTGTCCGTTTCGCCGGCAGGCTAGTCTTCGAATCGTCATTGCGGCCCGCCGGGCTTCCGCTCCACTCCGCTGGAGCCACGAAGGACATGCCCCCACCCGCACGAACCTCTCGTGCCTGGGGATCTTCGTGCTTCTGCAGCTGTCGACGGCCGAACTCGGCCAACTCCTCGTCGCCCGCGAAGGGTCGGAGCGTCTCGCTCTCACCGAGCGGCTGATCGACCTGCACTCCGAGCTTCACGGTACGAAGGCGCAACCCGGTGACATCAACGCCTGGAACAACAGCATTCCCATCGTGGTCGAGGCCTTGCTGGACTGCGGCCTGGGCGAGGTCGTGGTGCAGGTCGAGGTGAACCTGCCGCACACCAACTCGGCCGTCGACCTGGTGCTGTGCGGTCAGCATCCGGGCACTGGGGCCGATTCCTACCTCGCGGTCGAACTGAAGCAGGCCCGCCGTGCCGTCGTCGACCCCCGCTGTCCGATCGCGGTGGATCTCGGATTCAACGACGGCAAGAACCGGAACAAACTGCACCCGGTGCGCCAGATCCAACGGTATTGCGAGTACATGGTGCGCTACATCTCCCATCTCCGGGAGAACGAGGGCAGCCTGATGGGGGCTGCTTTCCTGCACAATGCCCGGGATGCGGACGTCGAGGCGCTGTTCGATCTGCCCGAGAGCCCCTACGGGGCGCTCTACACCCTCGACGACCTGCACCGCTTTCGCCGAGTGCTCACCTCGCGATTTGCTCCCGCGTCCGGACTCCGGGCCGCGACCGCCTTGGAGGATTCACGGCGCGATCCGCTGCTGAAGGTGACCGACCTGGCTCGCCAGCGGTCTGTGGTCCGAGGCGGGCTGGTCCTTCTCGACGAGCAACACCTTGCGACTGACCTGATCGTCCGGCACCTCAAGAGGGCCGATCCGCGCGGCGCATTCAACGTGGGCCTGTTCGACACCTCGGACACCGTGCCCGAAGCCGTCGACGCGGGCCCGGAACACAAACGTGTCTTCATCTTGCGGGGCGGTCCTGGCAGCGGAAAGAGCGCCGTCGCACTCGAATTGCAGCGGTTGCTCGGCAACGAGGGCCACGAGGCTGTTCTGGCGAGCGGTTCGCGCGCGTACACCGAGACACTGCGCCAAATCATGATCAGCAGCGCGCGGAAGGGCCAGAAGTCGGACAAGGAGAAGTCGGCCAGGAGACGCTACCAGTACTTCAACAGTTTCACCGGAAGCGCTCCCAACAGCATCGGCGTCCTGATCTGCGACGAAGCCCATCGGATGCGACGCAGCTCGACCCACCGCAACACCCCGAAGGAACTGCGCGACGACGACCGGCCGCAGGCGACCGAACTACTGGCTGCCGCGCGGGTTCCGGTGTTCCTGCTCGACGATCACCAGTCGATCCGGCCCGACGAAGTCGGCAGCGCGGACTATCTCAAGGAACTCGCGGAGAGCCTCGGCTACCAGGTCAGGGTGGACGACCTCGAGGGAACCTTCCGGGCTGGCGGGAGCAAGCGGTACCAGAGCTGGGTCCGGCGGCTACTGGGACTGGGCACTTCGTCCGATCCGGAGGTCTGGCACCCGGACGGCCGGACGACGCTGACGATCGCGGACTCCCCGGAAGATCTGGAGGAGTTCATCGGAGTGTGCGGCCAGCAAGGATTCACCGCTCGCATCACCGCAGGCTTCTGCTGGAAGTGGAGCAATCCGCAGCAGGGCCGGCTCGTTCCCGATGTGCGGATCGGGGACTGGCACCGGCCGTGGAACGTGAAACCCACACACCACGTACCGGGCGCTCCCCCCTCGTACCTGTGGTCCACCGACCCACTCGGCATCGGCCAGATCGGCTGCGTCTACACGGCCCAGACCTTCGAATACGACTGGAACGGCGTCATCATCGGACCGGACCTGCTGTTCCGGGACGGAAAGTTCATCGTCGATCGGAGCGCTTCCCGGGACCCGGCGTTCCACAGCGGGGTCGAGGAGGCTGTCGTGAACCGGTGCATCCGCAACGCCTACCACGTGCTGCTCACCCGCGGCATCGCCGGCACCATCGTCTACGCGGTCGACCCTGAGACCCAGAACGCCCTGCGGAAGTTCGTCACCGGCACCATCGGCAGGCAGAACATCAAGGGGACCCGGTCCCGGCCGCTCACCGCGGAGGGAGCGCAGCTGCCACCCGCCTATCGCGAGCACCAACGGTAATCTTGCTCCCGTCGTTGTTGCGGCCCGCCGGGCTTCCGTTCCACTCCGGTGGAGCCACGAGGGACATGCCCCCACCCGCACGAGTTCCTTCGTGCTGCCTGGGGGGCCTTTCTTGCTGATCCGCGACTCCGCCGCCACGGTCGCCGCCGAATGTCTGTCCGGCGGCCTGTTCTTCCGCCTCACGGAGCAGTTCGTTCGCGCACACGGTCACCGGCCCAGCCCTTCCGAGGCCCGCTCGTGGGAGCGGAGCATCCCGGTGCTTGCCGGCGTGCTCAACGATGCCGGCCTCGGCCAGGTGGAGGTGCTCCTCGAGTACGGGCTCCCGTTGAACAGCAAGCGGGCCGATGCCGTACTCGCCGGCATCCATCCTGAGACCGGCCTGCCGTCGTACCTGGTCGTGGAACTCAAGCAGTGGAGCAGCGCCGAACCGGACAACGAGGACCCGTCGCTCTGTTGGATCGACGGCTACACCCGCCCCGTGCTGAACCCCGTCGACCAGGTTCGCGGCTATTGCGAGTACCTGGTCTCGTTCAACGGGACGCTTGCGGAGCATCCGGAACGCCTCCACGGCGCGGCCTACTTGCACAATGCCACCGAGTTCGGCGTCAGCGGTCTCTACGAGGCCGACCAGGACCAGTTCGGTGCGCTCTTCACCGGCGCCCGGCGCGGTGAGTTCATGGACTTTCTCCGCACCAGGTTCGCGCCTGTCTCCGGGGCCTCCGCGGCGGACGACCTCCTCGGAGGAAAGATCGGACCGTCCAAGCAGCTGATGGCCGTGGCCGCGAACGAGGTGCGCGAGCGCGAGCAATTCGTGCTGCTGGACGAGCAGAAGGTCGCGTACCGGACGGTACTCAATGCTGTCCGCCGTGCCCGACAGGCCGACCACAAGGAAGTGGTGGTCGTCACCGGTGGGCCAGGAACCGGCAAGAGCGTCATCGCGCTGTCACTCCTCGGCGAGTGCTACCGCCAAGGCCTCACCGCTCTGCACGCCACCGGTTCCAGTTCCTTCACCACCACCATGCGAAAGGTCGCCGGCACGCGGAAGCGCGAAGTGCAGGACCTCTTCAAGTACTTCAACAGCTTCATGACCGCCGAGCGCAACGGCCTGGACGTGCTGCTCTGCGACGAGGCCCACCGCATGCGGCAGACCTCGGCCAACCGCTACACACCCGCCGCCAACCGCTCTGGCAAAGCCCAGATCGAGGAACTCATCGACGCCGCCCGGGTACCGGTGTTCCTGCTGGACGAACATCAGGTGGTCCGTCCCGGCGAGATGGGCACGGTCGCGGAGATCCAGGCCGCTGCGGCCGCCAAGGGACTCGACTGCCGGGTCGTCCCGCTCGACAGCCAGTTCCGCTGCGGTGGAAGCGACGCCTACCTCAGGTGGGTGGTCAGGCTGTTGGGCCTCGAACCGGGCGGGCCCGAGGTGTGGGAGCCGGACGGCAGGATGCAACTCATCCACGCCGCCACCCCACAGGAGATGGAAGCGATCCTGGACGCGCGGCGCGCACAGGGCCACAGCGCACGCATGTCGGCGGGCTACTGCTGGAAGTGGACGAAGAAAGTACCGGTCGGTCAGGCACTGCCCGCCGACGTCGTCATCGGCGACTGGGAGCGTCCCTGGAACGTCTTCGGCGACCGGTCCGTCGCCGGTGCCCCTCCCGCCGCTCTCTGGGCGACCGATCCAGCGGGATTCGACCAGGTCGGTTGCGTCTACACCGCCCAGGGCTTCGAGTACGACTGGAGCGGCGTTGTCATCGGCCCGGACCTGGTCTGGCGCGGCGACCGATGGGTCACCGACCGGACCGCATCCAAGGACCCGGTCTTCAAGTCCTCGACACCCGACGCCGAGGTGGACCGGCTGATCCGCAACACCTACAAGGTCCTGCTGACCCGAGGAATGATCGGCACCGTGGTGTATTCGACCGACGCCGAAACCCGCGAAAAGCTGCACGAACTCACCGGCTCGCTCGCCGCCCTTGCGACCGTCTGACTCGATCCGACCCCGGGGGTGCCAAACGTTGTGCTCGGCACCCCACCACTGATCGCGCACGGATCCGCGCACACGGTTGGGACATGGACGTTTCGTCCGGCAGATACGCCGAGGGGCCGGACGCTACCGCGTCCGGCCCCTTCTGACTTGCTCAGGTGACCTCGTGTCTAGACGTTGAAGCGGAACTCCACCACGTCGCCGTCCTGCATGATGTAGTCCTTGCCTTCGATGCGGGCCTTGCCCTTGGCGCGGGCCTCGGCGATGGAGCCGGTGGCGACGAGGTCGTCGAAGGAGGTGACCTCGGCCTTGATGAAGCCCTTCTGGAAGTCGGTGTGGATGACTCCGGCGGCCTCGGGGGCGGTGGCGCCCTTCTTGATGGTCCAGGCCCGGGCTTCCTTGGGGCCGGCGGTGAGGTAGGTCTGCAGGCCGAGGGTGGCGAAGCCGACGCGGGCGAGGGTGGCGAGGCCGGGCTCGTCCTGGCCCATGGACTGGAGGAGTTCGAGGGCCTCGTCGTCGTCGAGTTCGATCAGCTCGGACTCGATCTTCGCGTTGAGGAAGATGGCCTCGGCGGGGGCGACCAGGGCGCGCTGGGCGTTCTTGAAGTCCTCGTCGGAGAGGGCGTCCTCGTCGACGTTGAAGACGTAGAGGAACGGCTTCGCGGTCATCAGGTGGAGGTCGCGGACGAGGGTGGTGTCGAAGCCCGCCTCGAACAGGGTCTTGCCGGTTTCGAGGATGGCCTGCGCGGCCTCGGCGGCGGCGAGGACGGGGGCGGTGTCCTTCTTGAGCCGGGCTTCCTTCTGGAGCCGGGGCAGCGCCTTCTCGATGGTCTGCAGGTCGGCGAGGATCAGCTCGGTGTGGATGGTGTCGATGTCGTCCTTGGGCGACACCTTGCCGTCCACGTGGACCACGTCGGGGTCGGTGAAGGCGCGGACGACCTGGCAGATCGCGTTGGCCTCGCGGATGTTGGCGAGGAACTTGTTGCCCAGGCCCTCGCCCTCGCTGGCACCGCGGACGATGCCGGCGATGTCCACGAAGTCGACGGTGGCGGGCAGGATGCGCTGCGAGCCGAAGATCTCGGCGAGCTTGTCCAGCCGCGGGTCGGGGACACCGACGACGCCCACGTTGGGCTCGATGGTGGCGAACGGGTAGTTGGCCGCCAGCACGTCGTTCTTGGTCAGGGCGTTGAAAAGGGTCGACTTGCCGACGTTCGGCAGGCCGACGATTCCGATCGTGAGCGACATGGAGAGTGGTGTCCCGTGGCTTGGAGGGCGTCGAGGTGGCCCGTACGGGCCGATCCCCCAGTCTACGGGGCGTGCGGGGGCCCGAGGCAGCGCGGTGGGGCGCGCACCGGCCGGACACGGACCAATTGCTCGGCGGCCATTACACAGGGTGTCGATGATCGGACCGTACGTTGGTCGGGTGGAGCAGAGCATCCGTACCCAGCCGCCAGGGCCGAGGAGACGAGCGCCGGGGCGCGGCGCCGCCGAGGCCGCCGTTCCGGGGCAGAGCGGGCCCCCCGAGTCCAGGTTGCGGTCGGCCTCCGGCGGCCGGACCGGTCCGCCGGCCCTGCAGGTGCTGCAGCGGCTGCTGACGGCCCGTCGGCAGCGCGCCGGCGGCCCGCCGGCCCGGCTGACGGCGGTGGGCACCGGGGTGGCCGCGGTGGCCGGGACGCTGGTGTTCGCGGCGGTGGACCGGCTGGTGTTCGGGGGGCTCGGGGTGCTGTTCGGGCTCGGCTATCTGGTGGTGTGCTTCCAGCTGGCCGTGCGGGTGCGGTACCCGGACCTGCCGGCGGCGCCGATCTGCGGGCCGATCGCGTTCGCGGCAGCGCTGGTGCTGCTGCAGCCGGACGCCGCGAACGGCATCACCGGCCACGTGGTGGCGCTGGCCGGCGGGCTGGCGCTGCGCGCGGGCTGGCTGTTCACCGGTACCGGCCTGGCCGCCGCGATCGTCACCGCGCGTTACGTCGCCCAGCGCCGCCGCCACCGCCCCAGGTAGCCCGCACCGCGGGGGCGCAGCGGCCCGGCCGCTCGGACCCGGCGGTCAACGGTCAGCGCCCGGCGGTCAGCGCGCAGCGGTCACCGCCCGGCGGTCAACGGTCAGCGCGCAACGCACAGCGGTCACCGCCCGGCGGTCAACGGTCAGCGCGCAACGCACAGCGGTCACCGCCCGGCGGTCAACGGCTGCCGGCCGGCGGCCATCGCCGCGCCGACGATGCCCGCGTCGTTGCGGAGTTCGGCGGGCACCACCTCGGCGCGGCGCTCCTTGAGCAGCGGCAGGAACTTCTCGTGCTTGCGGCTGACGCCGCCGCCGACGATCACCAGCTGCGGGGAGAACAGCATCTCGACCAGGTCGAGGTACTCGTCGACCCGTCCGGCCCACTGCGACCAGCTGAGGTCGTGGCGTTCCTTGGCGGCGGAGGAGGCGCGCCGTTCGGCGTCCTTGCCGCGCAGTTCGAGGTGGCCGAGTTCGGTGTTGGGGACGAGCACGCCGTCGGAGAACAGCGCGCTGCCGATGCCGGTGCCGAAGGTGAGCAGCAGGACGACGCCGGAGCGGCCGCGCCCGGCGCCGTGGGTGACTTCGGCGAGGCCGGCCGCGTCGGCGTCGTTGACCACGGTGGCGGGCATGCCGAGGGCCTCGCTGAACCGGGTGGCGGCGTCCAGGCCGATCCAGCCCTTGTCGACGTTGGCGGCGGTGCGGGTGTGCCCGTCGACGACCACGCCGGGGAAGGTCAGGCCGACCGATCCGCGGTGGTCGAAGTGCCGGACGACCTCGCACACCGCGTCGATCACCGCGTCGGGCCCGGACGGGTGCGGGGTGAGGACCTTGTGCCGCTCCTGCGCGAGCACGCCCCTGTCCAGGTCGACCGGTGCGCCCTTGATGCCCGACCCGCCGATGTCCACGCCGAAGACCGTCGTCACTGCCGTCGCCTTCCGTACCGCCGGGGGCGTCCGCTGCCCGCCTGCTCTCGCACCAACGTACGGGCGCGCGGGGGCGGGCGCAGCCGTTCCCGGACGGTCGCCGCCCGCACGGCGGACGCCCGGCCCCCTCGGGAGAGGGGGTCCGGGCGTCGAACGGGGCTGACGGGGGCTCAGACCTTGCCGGCGGCCTCGGCGCGCAGGTCGCGGCGGAGCTCCTTGGGGAGCGAGAAGGTGAGGTGCTCCTCGGCGGTCTTGACGATCTGGACGTCCTCGAAGCCGTGCGCGGCGAGCAGCTGCAGGACGCCCTCGACCAGGATCTCCGGCACGGACGCGCCGCTGGTCAGGCCGACCGTCTGCACGCCCTCCAGCCAGGCGAGGTCGATCTCGTCGGCGAAGTCGACCAGGTGGGCGGCCTTGGCGCCGTACTCCAGGCCGACCTCGACCAGGCGGACCGAGTTGGAGGAGTTCTTGGAGCCGACCACGATCAGCAGGTCCGCCTCGGGGGCGAGCTGCTTGACGGCGACCTGGCGGTTCTGGGTGGCGTAGCAGATGTCGTCGCTGGGCGGGGAGACCAGCAGCGGGAAGCGCTCCTTGAGGGCGCCGACGGTCTCCATGGTCTCGTCCACGGAGAGGGTGGTCTGGGAGAGCCAGACCAGCTTGGACTCGTCGCGGATCTTCACGTTGGCGACGTCCTCGGCGCCGTCCACCAGGTGGATCCGGTCCGGGGCCTCGCCCATCGTGCCGACGACCTCCTCGTGGCCCTCGTGGCCGATCAGCAGGATGTCGTAGTCCTCGTCGGCGAACCGGCGGGCCTCCTTGTGCACCTTGGTGACCAGCGGGCAGGTCGCGTCGATGGTGGCGAGCTTGCCGGCCTCGGCCTCGTCGTGGACCGAGGGGGCGACGCCGTGCGCGGAGAACACCACGATCGAGCCCTCGGGCACCTCCTCCGTCTCGTCGACGAAGATCGCGCCCTGCTTCTCCAGGGTCTGCACGACGTACTTGTTGTGGACGATCTGCTTGCGGACGTAGATGGGCGCCCCGTACTGCTCCAGGGCCTTCTCCACGGCGATCACGGCGCGGTCGACACCCGCGCAGTAGCCACGGGGGGCGGCGAGCAGGACACGGCGCTGAGCACTGGTGGACATGGCTCCATCGTACGGGCGAGTCGGGCGGGCTCGGACGCGCGTCGCCGCCGTGCCGCGGGCGCGGCGCGGGGTGGAATGGCAAGGGTGAACGCACAGGCGCGGACGACGGAACTGCGGCGCACTCTCGGGGTGCGCGATCTGATGGTGTACGGGCTGCTGTTCATCGCCCCGATGGCGCCGGTCGGCGTGTTCGGCGTGCTGGACGCGAAGAGCCACGGCGCGGTGGCGGCCGTGTACCTGGTGGCCACGGTGGCGATGGGGTTCACCGCCGTGTCGTACGCGGAGATGGTGCGCGCGGTGCCGCGGGCCGGGTCGGTGTTCGCGTACGCGCGGGCCGGGCTGGGCGAGGGGCCGGGGTTCGTCGCCGGGTGGATGGCGATGCTGGACTACCTGCTGATCCCGGCCGTGGCGTACCTGTTCTCCGGGATCGCGCTGAACTCGCTGGTGCCGGACGTCTCCCGGTGGGTGTGGACGGTGCTGGCGGTGCTGGTCACCACGGCGCTCAACCTGATCGGGGTGCGGACGGCGGCCGTGGTGGGCTTCGCGGTGCTGGCGATGGAGATCCTGGTGCTGGCGGTGTTCGTGGTCGCCGCCTCGGTGGAGCTCGCCCTGCACGGCGCGGCCCGGAGCTGGGGCTCCCCGTTCGGGGGAATCGGCGGGTTCTCGTTGACGGCGGTGCTGTCGGCGGTGTCGGTCGCGGTGCTGTCCTTCCTCGGCTTCGACGCGATCGCGTCCTTCGTCGAGGAGGCGGTGGGCGCGTCGGCCGCCGTCGCCCGGGCGGTGCTGTGGTGCCTGGCGGTGGCCGGTCTGCTGTTCGTCGCGCAGACCTACCTGGCGGCGGTGCTGGAGCCGACCGCGCCCGCCGAGCTGGCCGCCGATCCGGCGGCGCAGGGGACGGCGTTCTACGACACCGTGGAGGCCGCCGTCGGGCACTGGCTGCACGTCCTGATCGCGGCGTCCAAGGCGATCGGTGCGGCGTTCGCGGCGCTGGCCGGGCAGGCGGCGGCCGGGCGGCTGGTGTTCGCGATGGGCCGGGAGGGGCGGCTGCCGCGACTGCTGGGCGTGGTCGAGGCGCGGTCGTCCGTCCCGCGGCGCGCCCTGCTGACGGCCGCGGTCATCACGCTGGTGGCGGCGGTCTGGGCCGCCCGGCGCGACGACGGGCTCGACCAGCTCACCTCGGTGGTCAACGTCGGCGCGCTGACCGCGTTCGTGCTGCTGCACGCCTCGGTGGTCGGCTGGTACGTGGTGCGGGGCGGCTCGCGGGACTGGCTGCGGCACGGGGTGGTGCCGATGCTGGGGGTGGCGGTGATCGTGGCGGTGCTGGTCGAGGCTTCGCACACGGCACTGGTGGTGGGCGGGGTCTGGCTGGCGGTGGGGCTGCTGGTGCTGGTGGCGCAGCGTCGTCGGGGACGCGGGGAGCCGGGCGACGGGCGCACGCCGCGTCCGTAGCGGCGCGATCACGGGCGGGTCGTCGTCCTGCGGCGCGTTCTCGCGGACGCGGGTGCGTTCCCGGTCGCGCGGTTCCTTGTCCCTTCGTTCGCATAGCCTCGGGGGATGGCGAATGCGAGCAGTCCGGAAGCACCCCTGCCGGTGGGGAAGGTCTCGGCGCTGATCGGCGGGTGGGTCGATCGGCTGGGCGAGGTGTGGGTGGAGGGGCAGATCGCGCAGCTGTCCCGGCGGCCGGGTGCGGGGATGGTGTTCCTGACGCTGCGCGACCCGGGCCGGGACGTCTCGCTGACGGTGACGTGCTTCCGCTCGGTGTTCGAGCAGGTCGCGGACGCCGTGCAGGAGGGCTCCCGGGTGATCGTGCTGGCGAAGCCGGAGTGGTACACGGCGCGCGGCACGCTGTCGCTGCGGGCGTCCGAGATCCGGCTCGTCGGACTGGGCGAACTGCTGGCACGGCTGGAGCAGTTGAAGCGGAAGCTGTTCGCCGAGGGTCTGTTCGAGGAGGCCCGGAAGAAGCCGCTGCCGTTCCTGCCGGGCTGTGTGGGCCTGGTGACGGGCCGCGGTTCGGCCGCCGAGCGGGACGTGCTGGAGAACGCCCGGCGGCGCTGGCCGGCGGTGCGGTTCGAGGTGCGGAACGTGCTGGTGCAGGGTCCGCAGGCGGTGGGTCAGGTGTGCGCGGCGGTGCGGGAGTTGGACGCGCACCCGGACGTGGAGGTGATCGTGGTGGCCCGCGGCGGCGGCAGTGTGGAGGACCTGCTGCCGTTCTCCGACGAGGAGCTGGTGCGGACGGTGGCGGCGGCCCGGACGCCGGTGGTGAGCGCGATCGGCCACGAGCCCGACCAGCCGCTGCTGGACTTCGTCGCGGACCTGCGGGCGTCGACGCCGACCGACGCGGCGAAGCGGGTGGTGCCGGACGTGGGCGAGGAGCTGGCCCGGGTGCGGCAGCTGCGGGACCGGGCGCGGCGGTACGTGGTGCACCGGGTGGACCGGGAGGAGGCGGGTCTGGCGTCGGTGCGCAGCCGGCCGGCGCTGGCGGCGCCGACCGAGGCGGTGGCGGCGCGCGGCGCGGAGGTGACGGCGCTGGTGGAGCGGGCCCGGCGGGTGCTGGGGCACCGGCTGGACCACGCGCAGACCGATCTGGGGCACGCGCTGGCCCGGGTGGTGGCGCTGTCGCCGCTGGCGACGCTGGAGCGCGGGTACGCGGTGCTGCAGCGCGCGGACGGCGCGGTGGTGACGGATCCGGCGCTGCTGGCGGACGGGGAGGCGCTGCGGGCCCGGGTGGCGGGCGGCGCGTTCGGTGTGCGGGTGGCGGAAGAGGGCTGACGGCCCGTCGGGGCGCGCGGGGCGGCTTGCGCGGACGGCCGCGAGCCCCCTCCGGGGCGGGTGTTCCGGGGTGTTCGCGGACCTTTTCCGCGAATCGGTTGCAGGGGTGCGAACCGGGTCCTAGGGTGACGGACCTTCCCATTTCCGGAGCTTTCCCGGAGGTTCGCATGGAGGAATTCCCGCCACGGCGACCGGTGGTGCCGCCCGCGCTGATCGAGGCCGCGAAGCGCGGGGACGGCGAGGCGTGGGCGGAGATCTACCGGCAGTACCACGGCGCGGTGCTGGCGTACCTGCTGCGCCGGACCGGGAGCCGTCCGCTGTCCGAGGACCTGGCGCAGGACACCTTCGTCCGCGCGATAGCCGGGATCCGGGGCTTCCGGTGGACGGGCACGGACCTCGGCGCGTGGCTGTTCACGATCGCCCGGCACGTGCTGCTGGACCACGAGAAGCGCCGCTCCACGCGGAGCGAGTCGGCGGTGGCGGCGGTCGCCGACCGGGACTCGGGGGTGCGGGTGGAGGAGTCGGTGATCGCGGCGGCGGAGGCGGCCCGGGTGTGCGCGGCGCTGGCCGGGCTGACCGAGCGTCAGCGGGCGGTGGTGCGGCTGCGGTACTGGGACGGGCTGAGCTCGCCGGAGATCGCCGACCGGATCGGGCTGCGGGTGGGCGCGGTGAAGACGCTCACCTACCGGGCGCGGCTGAGCCTGCGCCGCTCGCTGACCAGGCCGGCCCGGTAGGTGACGGCGGATCAGTCGGCGAGCAGCCGCTGGCGGGAGAGCGCGGTGGAGTGCTCGCGGAAGCCGAGGCTGCGGTAGAGGCTCTCGCCGCCCTCGGTGGCGTGCAGGTCGATCCGGGTGGCGCGGTTCTCGTCGAACCAGGCGACGAGCGCCTCGGTGCAGGCCCGGGCGTGGCCGCGGCCGCGGTGTCCGGGGTCGGTGCAGATGTTGAAGACGAAGCCGAACAGGCCGTCGGGGTGGCCGGGGGCGGGCAGCCGCTGCTCCAGGGTGCCGACGGCGCAGCTGACCAGCCGTCCGGGGCGGTCGGGGTCGTCGATCACGTAGGCCTGCAGGCGGCGGTCGGGCTCGGCGAGCTGACGGGCCACCAGGTCCTGTGCGGTGTCCTGCCAGGGACCGGGGCGCTGTTCGCCCTGCATGGCTTCGAACATCAGGGTGCGGAGTCGGACCAGTTCGGCGGCGTCCTCGGGCCGGGCCGGGCGTGGGGTGCTCATGCTCGGCAGCGTAGGACGGGGCGCAAGGGGTTTGTCGGGACGAGCGCCTACCCTGGGCGGCATGGCTGATCAGCAGGGTGCGGGTGCCGAGCAGGTGCTCGGGTACGAGCAGGCGCGGGACGAGCTGCTGGAGGTGGTGCGGCGGCTGGAGACGGGCGGGACGACGCTGGAGGAGTCGCTGGCGCTGTGGGAGCGCGGCGAGCAGCTGGCGAAGGTGTGCCAGCGCTGGCTGGACGGCGCCCGGGCCCGGCTGGACGCGGCGCTGGCGGCCGAGGAGTCCGCCGGCGAGTGAGCCGCGGGGCGCAGGTGTGGCGCGGATCACATCCACGTCCGGGAATGGTTTAACTTTCATCGAAGTTGGACGGGACTGTGCGGCGCCCGCCGCACTCCCGGATCCGCCCCCCAGCTTTGAGGTAGGACAACGTCATGACCCTGGCCCTCGACGCCGCCGCCCAGGACCTGCTCTTCCGCGAGGCCCGCACCGCCAACACCTTCACGGACGAGCCGGTCAGCGACGAGCAGATCCAGGCGATCTACGAGCTGGTCAAGTTCGGCCCGACCGCCTTCAACCAGCAGCCGCTGCGCATCGTCCTGGTCCGCTCCGAGGAGGGCCGCGCCCGCCTGGTCAAGCACATGGCGGACGGCAACAAGGCCAAGACCTCCACCGCGCCGCTGGTCGCGATCCTGGCCGCCGACAACGAGTTCCACGAGGAGCTCCCGTCGCAGCTGCCGCACTTCCCGCAGGCCAAGGAGATGTTCTTCAGCGAGCGCCCGGTCCGCGAGTCCTCCGCCGCGCTGAACGGCGCCCTGCAGGCCGCGTACTTCATCATCGGCGTGCGCGCCGCCGGCCTGGCCGCCGGCCCGATGACCGGCTTCGACGCCGAGGGCATCGACAAGGAGTTCTTCGGCGAGGGCGACCACTCGGTGCTGGCCGTCGTCAACATCGGCAAGCCCGGCGAGGACGCCTGGTTCCCGCGCGGCCCGCGTCTGGCCTACGACCAGGTCGTCACCACGGTCTGAGCCCCCGGCCCGGCCACTGCGAAGGCCCCCGCCGTTCCCGGCGGGGGCCTTCCGCGTGTCCCGGTGCGCTACTTCAGCGACTCGGCGAGCTGCGCGAGCTCCTCGTACGAGGCGGTGCCGGTGAGCACCGTGGTGCCGGTGCTGCCGGCCGGGCGGGTCAGGGCCCGGTAGCGGTCGCCCTGCACCCGCTGCCAGTCCTGGCCGGCCACCGTGGAGCTGCCGTCCGGCTTGCCGCCGGGCACGTTCCTGGCGACCACCTCGTCGGCCTTGCCGTCGCTCTGCTCGATCGCCGCGTACTGGCCGGAGGCGGTGCTGAAGCCCAGGTGCCACACGGCGTGGCCCTTGTCGTTCGGGCTGTAGGTCACCGAGGTGGCCTGCCAGCCGGCGGGCAGCGCCTGCGGGCCGAGCAGGGGGTACGGCGCGGCGCGCTTCGCCGACGCCAGTTCCGCCTGGTACGGCACCGGGTGCACGCCGCTGTTGCCGTCCGCGCTCGGGATGCTGAAGTACGCGACCGCCACCACGACGCCGACCGCCGCCATCGACAGGACCATGTCCCGTACCGTCTGGCGGCCCCTCTTGCTGCTGTCTGCTGCCACCCGCCCATGGTAGGCGGCGCTTACGGAACGCCGGTGCACCGGGAGGCCCGCCGCCGTGCGCGAGGAGTGCGCCACAGACACCCGTCCCACCTGCCGATACGATCGCAGCAACCCTCGTAGCAGCGCCGGTGACCCTCCGCGACCCGGTGCTGACTGGCCGTCGCGTACAGAGAGGTAACGACGATGACCACGCAGTACCCGCACCACCTTCCCAGCGCCCTGGAGGTCGCGCCGGAAGCCCCCGACCGCAACCTGGCCCTCGAACTGGTCCGGGTCACCGAGGCCGCCGCGATGGCCGCCGGCCGGTGGGTCGGCCGGGGCGACAAGAACGGCGCCGACGGCGCGGCCGTGAAGGCGATGCGCACGCTCGTCTCCACCGTCTCGATGAACGGCGTCGTCGTGATCGGCGAGGGCGAGAAGGACGAAGCCCCGATGCTGTACAACGGCGAGCGGGTCGGCGACGGCACCGGCGCCGAGTGCGACGTCGCGGTCGACCCGGTGGACGGCACCACGCTCACCGCCAAGGGCATGAACAACGCCGTCGCGGTCCTCGCGGTCGCCGACCGCGGCACCATGTTCGACCCCAGCGCGGTCTTCTACATGGACAAGCTGGTCTGCGGCCCCGAGGCCGCCGACTTCGTCGACATCACCGCCCCCGCGGCCGTCAACATCCGCCGGGTCGCCAAGGCCAAGGGCACCTCCGTCGAGGACGTCACCGTCGTCGTCCTCGACCGGCCCCGCCACGACGACCTGGTCCGGGAGATCCGCGAGGCCGGCGCCCGGATCAAGTTCATCTCCGACGGCGACGTGGCCGGCGCGATCATGGCGGCCCGCGAGGGCACCGGCGTCGACCTGCTGATGGGCATCGGCGGCACGCCCGAGGGCATCATCGCGGCCTGCGCGATGAAGTGCATGGGCGGCGTCATCCAGGGCCGGCTGTGGCCCAAGGACGACGCGGAGCGGCAGAAGGCGCTCGACGCCGGGCACGACCTGGACCGGGTGCTGCACACCGACGACCTGGTCAGCGGCGAGAACGTGTTCTTCGTCGCCACCGGCATCACCGACGGCGAGCTCCTGCGCGGCGTCCACTACCGCTCGGAGACCGCCACCACCTCGTCGCTGGTGATGCGCTCCAAGAGCGGGACGATCCGTCAGATCGACTCCACCCACAAGCTGTCCAAGCTGCGGGCCTACAGCGCGATCGACTTCGACCGGGCCAACTGAGCCGGGGGCGTCCGGGCCCGCCGAGCCCGGACCCGCGGGTTCGGGGGCGCTGGGGAAGACCCCAGTGCCCCGGCCCGCGTCGGCCTCAGCCCGCTATCCGCTCCGTCAGGCGCCTGGCGTCCAGCAGTTCCGCGTCCCGGCGGCGCCGGCGGGCGAGCACCACCCGGCGCTCGGCGGCCGTCAGCCCGCCCCACACGCCGTACGGCTCGGGCTGGGCCAGCGCGTGCTCGCGGCACTCCAGCAGCACCGGGCAGCGTGCGCAGACGCGCTTGGCGTGCTCCTCGCGGGAGAGCCGGGCTGCCGTCGGCTCCTTGGACGGAGCGAAGAACAGCCCGGCCTCGTCGCTGCGGCAGGCGGCGGAGGTGTGCCAGGGGCTGTCGTCCGGATCCGGCTGGGCCGCGGGGCGGCGGGCGGCGGCGGTGGACTCGATCGGATGCAGCACGGTTACTCCTGACCAGGCTCAAAGGCTCGGGGATCGGTCGCCTCCTGCCCGACTGCCCCGTGCTCCCTCGCCGTGGCACCGTCGCCGACCCGCGGGGTCACAGCCGTACAGGAACGATGTGCGATTGGAACTACCCCGCCGCCCGCGGATTCATGCACACCGCACGCAATCGACTACCCAGTGCACTCGGAACAACGGCGAGTGCCGCCAGGCGAGTTGACGGTACGTCGGATCGCCGCAGGTCAGCCGTCGAGCTGCTTGCGGACCCACTCCTTGAGCTTCTTGCCGCGCTTCGGCTTGGCCTCGCAACCGCCGAACACCGCCGCGCCCTTGAGGCGCACCACCGGCGCGTACGGGTCCGGGGCGGTCTGCTCGCGGACCTCGAAGCCGCCGAAGATGCCCGCGCCGCCGCCCTGCAGGCTGACGTTCTCCGGCACCCGGATCTCGACGCCGCCGAACACCGCGTACACCTCGATGACGACCTCCGGCGACTCGAACACCGCGTCGGTCAGGTCGATCTCGATGCCGCCGAACACCGCGACGGCCTTCAGGTGCGAGCCGACCCGCCAACGGCCCTTGCGGGCCGCGCCGCCGAACACCGCCAGCATGGTCGGCGCCTCGGCCCGGGCCGGCGGCAGCTGCGGCTGCGGCGCGGGCGCCGGGGCGTCCAGCGGGGCCTTGGTCAGGTTGTGGCGGATCGGCCCCGGGTGGCTGGGGAGGTCGCGGGTGAGCGGCTCCAACTCGCCGAAGGTGCGGGCGCTGTAGGCGGCCTCGATCCGTTCGGCGTGCTCGTCGGCGGTGAGCCGGCCCTCCGCGTAGGCGTCGCGCAGCAGGTCGGCGACGCGTTCGCGGTCGGCGTCGGCGGCCCGGAGCTCGGCGGCCAGGTCGGTGGGGGCGGGAGCCGTCGCGGGCTCCTTCTTCTGCATCGGGGCGGGCGGCTGGCCCTGCGGCTGCTGCGCGGGAGAGTTGTCCACGTCACAAGCCTAGCGAGCCGCCCCGGGAACCGAACGGCGGTTCGACGCAAAGCGGGTGGCGGCGCGGCCGCGGACCGGACGGGCGTGACCCCTGTCACGCAGGCCGACCTGAGCGCCGGGCCCGTGCGCCGTGCGCCTAACCTGGAGGGTGCCTCGTCGACGACGCCGAAAGAACTGAAGGATCTCCCCCATGGCTTCAGAGTTCGCCTACCGCGACCTGCTCCCGCTCGGTGCGGACACCACCCCGTACCGCAAGCTCACCTCCGAGGGCGTCTCCACCTTCGAGGCCGGCGGCCGCACCTTCCTGCAGGTCGAGCCGGAGGCCCTGCGGCTGCTCACCGCCGAGGCGATGCACGACATCTCGCACTACCTGCGCCCGGCCCACCTGGCCCAGCTGCGCCGCATCCTGGACGACCCGGAGGCCAGCCCGAACGACCGCTTCGTGGCGCTGGACCTGCTGAAGAACGTCAACATCTCGGCCGGCGGCATCCTCCCGATGTGCCAGGACACCGGCACCGCGATCGTGATGGGCAAGCGCGGCCAGAACGTCCTGACGTCCGGTCAGGACGAGTCGGCGATCGCCCGCGGCGTGTACGACGCGTACACCAAGCTGAACCTGCGCTACTCCCAGATGGCCCCGGTGACCATGTGGGACGAGAAGAACACCGGCAACAACCTGCCGGCCCAGATCGAGCTGTACGCCACCGACGGGGACGCCTACAAGTTCCTGTTCATGGCCAAGGGCGGCGGCTCGGCCAACAAGTCGTACCTGTACCAGGAGACCAAGGCGATCCTCAACGAGTCGTCGATGCTCAGCTTCCTGGAGCAGAAGATCCGTTCGCTGGGCACCGCGGCCTGCCCGCCGTACCACCTGGCGATCGTGGTCGGCGGCACCAGCGCCGAGTTCGCCCTGAAGACCGCGAAGTACGCCTCCGCGCACTACCTGGACAACCTGCCGACCGGCGGCGACGCGAAGACCGGCCACGGCTTCCGCGACCTGGAGCTGGAGCAGAAGGTCTTCGAACTCACCCAGAAGATCGGCATCGGCGCGCAGTTCGGCGGCAAGTACTTCTGCCACGACGTCCGCGTCATCCGCCTCCCGCGGCACGGCGCCTCGCTGCCCGTCGCGATGGCCGTCTCCTGCTCGGCCGACCGCCAGGCGCTCGGCAAGATCACCGCCGAGGGCGTGTTCCTGGAGCAGCTGGAGACCGAGCCGGCGAAGTACCTGCCGGAGACCACCGACGCCCACCTGGACGGCGACGTGGTCCGGGTCGACCTCAACCAGCCGATGGCCGCGATCCGCGAGCAGCTCTCCAAGTACCCGGTGAAGACCCGGCTCTCGCTCTCCGGCACGCTGGTCGTCGCCCGCGACATCGCGCACGCCAAGATCAAGGAGCGGCTGGACGCCGGCGAGGGCATGCCGCAGTACATGAAGGACCACCCGGTCTACTACGCGGGCCCCGCGAAGACCCCCGAGGGCTACGCGTCCGGCTCCTTCGGCCCCACCACGGCCGGCCGGATGGACTCCTACGTCGACCAGTTCCAGGCCGCGGGCGGCTCCATGGTGATGCTGGCCAAGGGCAACCGCTCCAAGCAGGTCACCAAGGCCTGCAACGAGCACGGCGGCTTCTACCTCGGCTCGATCGGCGGCCCCGCCGCGCGACTCGCCCAGGACTGCATCAAGAAGGTCGAGGTGCTGGAGTACCCCGAGCTCGGCATGGAGGCCGTCTGGCGCATCGAGGTCGAGGACTTCCCGGCGTTCATCGTCGTCGACGACAAGGGCAACGACTTCTTCGCCGAGGTGACCGACGGTCCGCTGATCACCAACCTGCGGGTGCGCTCGGCGCAGTGACGCCCCGGAACGGGACGAGCCCCGGCCGGTGAGGGTCGGGGCTCGGTCTGAGTGTGCGGACGTCGGTCACGGGGTGTTCGGGATGGTGCCGAGCGGCTCGAACTTCTCGTCGTCGTTCGGCGCGACCGGCTCCTCGACGCGCTCCACGGCCGGGGCCGCCGGCTGGCCGGCCAGCACCTCGAAGGCGCGCTCGATCGCGTTCTGGTCGGTGGGCTCGGCGAGGTGCTCGACCGGGGCGCCGGTCCGCTCGGCCTCGGGAACGAGGGTCGTGGTCTCATCGGCCATGGGGTGGGCCGCCTTTCAGCTGAGGATGGATCACCCGGACGAATCTCCCCGGGCGTCGGGCCAGTATCGTAGGGGTCGCTAAATGTCTCATAAACGTCGTGCCGCGCATCCGCTTGGTGGACGTTTGCTCGCACCCTCATAAGCTGACGCCTCCACACGACCGGCGTCAGGGTGGGGGACAGACGGTTCATCGGCCACAGGGGAGGACATGGAGCTTCAGGGCACGCGCTCCGCCGAGGCGTTGCGCTTCCAAGTGCTCGGCCCTGTCCAGGCGTGGCGTGGTGACACTCCGTTGGCGCTCGGATCGCCGCAACAGCAGGCGGTCCTGGTCGCCCTGCTGCTCGGCGAGGGCCGGCCGGTGGCCACCGACGACCTGGTGGACGGCATCTGGGGCGACCGGACCCCACCGCAGGCGGTCGCCGCGCTGCGCACCTACATCTCCCGGCTGCGCTCGGTGCTGGAGCCGAACCGCGAAGTCCGCAAGCCCGCCGAGGTGCTGGTCTCGGTGAGCGACGGGTACGCGCTGAGGATCTCGGCGGACTCCCTGGACCTGGCGGTCTTCGAGCAGCGCGTCGCGGAGGCCGCGAACGCGCGCGCCGAGGGAGCTTTCCGCGCCGCTCACGACGGGCTGGTCTCGGCGCTCGACCTGTGGAGCGGACGCCCGCTTCCCGGAGTGCCCGGGCCCTACGCCGAGTCGCAGCGCAACCGGTTGACGGAGCGCCGGCTCGCGGTGGCCGAGGAGCGCTGCGCGATGGCGCTGGAGATCGGCCTGCACGCCGATGTCGTCTCCGAGCTCAACTCGCTGGCCACCGCCCACCCGCTGCGCGAGCGGCTGCGCGAGCTGCTGATGCTGGCGCTGTACCGGAGCGGCCGGCAGGCCGAGTCGCTGGGCGTCTACGCGGACACCCGGAAGCTGCTGATCGAGGAACTCGGCGTCGAGCCCGGCACCGCGCTGGCCGCGATGCACGGCCGCATCCTGGCCGGGGACCCGGAGTTGATGGCGGTGCTCGCCGCCCCGCCGAAGGTCGCCGGGGAGGATTCCGCCTCCTTCGTTCCTCCGGCCCAACTCCCGGCCGACGTATCGGACTTCTCCGGTCGCAGCAAGCTGGTCAACGAGCTCCGGGACGTGCTGAGGGCGGGTTCCGGCCAAGCCGTGGTGGTCACCTCGCTGGCCGGCATCGGCGGCGTCGGCAAGACCACCCTCGCGGTGCACGTGGCGCACTCGCTGCGACCGGACTTCCCGGACGGGCAGCTGTACGTGGACCTGCGCGGCGCGGGTGCGTCCCCGGCCGACCCGACCGTGGTGCTCGGCGACTTCCTGCACGCCCTCGGATGCCCGGAGGCCCCGGACTCGCTCGACCAGCGCGCCGCGATGTACCGCTCCCTGCTGGCCGACAAGCGCATGCTGATCCTGCTCGACAACGCGCGCGACGCCCAGCAGTTGAGGCCGCTGATCCCGGGCGTCTCCGGCAACGCCGTGATGGTGACCAGCCGTTCGCGGCTGGCGGAGATCCCCGGCGCGCACCTGGTGGACATCGAGGAACTGACGCCGGACGAGGCGCTGGCGCTGTTCTCCGCGATCGTCGGCGTCGAACGGGTGGCCGCCGAACCCGAGGCCGCGCTCCAGGTGGTGACCTCGTGCGGATTCCTGCCGCTGGCGGTCCGGATCGCCGCCGCCCGGCTGGCCAGCCGGCCGCGGTGGAGCGTCTCGGACCTCGCCCGGCGGTTAGCGGACCAGCGCAACCGGCTCCAGGAGCTCCAGCTCGGCAACCTCGCCCTGGAGACCACCCTGGGGCTCGGTTACGCCCAGCTCCAGCCCGAGGAGGCCCGGGCGTTCCGGCTGCTCGCGCTGGTGGACTCGCCGGACCTGCCGCTGGCGGCCGTCGCCGCCCTGCTCGGCACCGCCGAACAGCAGGCCGAAGACCTGGCGGAGGCCCTGGTCGAGGCGAACATGCTGGAGTGCTTCACCCCCGGCCGGTACCGCTACCACGACCTGCTGCGCCTCTACGCGCAGCGGCAGAACGTCAAGACCGGTGACGCGGAGAACCAGCAGGCGGCGCTGCTGCGACTGCTGGACCTGCTCCACGCCACCATCCAGAACGCCGTGCACGTGCTCGAACCCGACGACGAGCCGATGGAGGCGCTGCGCACCGCCCAGGCGCCCGGCCTGCCGTTCTCCGGCACGGCCACGGCCCGCGAGTGGCTCCGGTCGGAGGTCGCGGTGCTGCTCGGCGCTGTCGAGGCGGCGGCCAGCGCCCCCCTGGACCTGGTGCAGCCCGCGGTGGAGATCCTCCAGAGCATGACCAGCGTGGTCGAGGACCCGTCGCTCGCCCCGCGCATCCGCAGCGTGCTGCACGCCGCCGCGGCGAACCCTGCGGCCCGGAACGACGCGGGGACCCTGGCCCGCGTGCACTACGCGCTCGGCCACATGCACCAGGTGGCGGCCGAACTCACCGAGGCCGAGGAGGCGTTGGCGGCCAGTCTGGCGCTCCAGCCGACCGAGCGGGCCAGCATGGTGCGGGTGGTCACGACCTACAACATGGCAATAGTCCTGGTCATGACGGGTCGGCCGGCCGAGGCGCTGCCGTTCTACGAGCAGGCCCGCCTGCTCGTGGCCGAACTCGACGCGCCGATCAGCGAGGCCCGGATGCTCGGCAACATGGCGCGCTGCTACGTCGGGCTGGACCGGCACGAGGAGGCGGAGGAGGCCGCGCGTGCGGCGGTGACGGCGGCCCGGGCGTCCGGGAACGTGCCGTGCCTGGCGGACACCCTCTACCAACTGGGCGTCGTCCTGCGCTCGACCGGCGAACCCGGTGAGGCGGCCATACACCTCCGCGAGGCGCACCAGCTGTACCGTGACCATCAGCACCCCATCTGGGAGGGCTACTCGCTCGCCCGGCTCGCGGCCTGCCTGCTGGCGGACGGCCAGTTCGCGGCGGCGGCGGAGGCGGCGGAGGAGTCGTTGTCGATCGCTCAGGAGATCGAGGCGGCGTACTGCCAGGGGATGGCGAACGCGGCACTGGGTGAGGCGTTGCTCGAACTCGGTCAGCCCTCCCGCGGACTGGCGTGTCTGCAGGAGGCGCTGACCGTGTTCACTCGGCTCGGTGTGCCCGAGGCCCAGCCCGTGCAGGACCTCATCGACTCGCGGCACACCGAGCCTTCCCCTCCCCCTGCGCCGTAGGCCTTCGCTCCCCCGTGGTACCCCCCTGGTCCCCCCTGGCGAAGGCCTGTCCCCCCGGGGCGTCGGCGTCCCCGCAGCCCCCCGGCTGCGGGAACGCTTTGACGCTTCCCCGGCGCTGAGGAAACTCTGCCAGGCGGCAATTGACGTTCGATAAACGTCTGCGGCAGCGCCGTTGATCGGGCATCTGTCCTGGTCAGGGGCGTGGTGGGAGCGCGTTGTGCGGCGCGCGGGGTGGTGGCGTGCGCCTTGGCGGGCACCGGTGTGCTTCCCCTGGCGGGCGATATTCGCCCAACGGGTTACGAGTTGGCCGGAAACGGACTCCACGGTGCGGTGATCGCGTTTATTCTCGTAGGCCAGGGTCGGGAGTGGTGTGCGGACCACTACGGGTGTCGCAGGACGCGCGCGGGAGAGGTGCCCAGATCATCGTGACGGACGAACAGACTGTTGTCCCCGGCGACGCCGCCGGGGCGTCCGACGGGGAGGGCCGCCGGGCCGAACGTGCGGGCCAGGCCGCCGCGTTCGACGCGATGGGTGCGCGCTACCAGGAGGTGTTTCCGGCCAGGTCGGGGCAGCTGGCCTGCGCGGGCTGGCTGGTGGAGCAGCTGCCGGCCGGTGCCCTGGTGCTGGACGTGGGCTGCGGCGCCGGCGAGCCGACGGCCCGTCAGCTGGTGGACGGCGGGCTGCGGGTGATCGGCGTCGACCTGTCGGAGGGCATGCTCGCGCAGGCCCGCACGGCGGTGCCGGACGCCCGGTTCCACCGGATGGACGTGCTGGACCTGGCCGGTGTCGAGGCCGAGAAGCGTTGGGGCGTGCCGGAGTTGGGCCCGGCCGGGGCGGGGTCGCTGGACGGCGCGGCGGCGTTCTTCTCGCTGCTGATGCTGCCCCGGGCGGAGATCGCCGCGGCACTCGGCCGGATCCGTGAACTGCTGCGCCCGGGCGGCCTGCTGGCGCTGGGCATGGTGGAGGCGGACCTGGACGACGCGCCGCTGCCGTTCCTGGACCGGGAGATCCGGGTCAGCGGGTACCCGCGCGAGGAACTGGTCGGGCTGCTGGAGCGGTCCGGGTTCGCGGTGGAGGCGGTGGACGGTCACACGTACGCCCCGGCGGGCTCGGCGATGCCGCCGGAGACCCAGCTGTACCTGCGCTGTCGGCGCACCGACTGACTCCGCGTCGGTCTCCGTCTCCGACTTCCTCCACATCTGCACAGAATCGGGCAGCCCGTGCGCGACCACCTGGAGCCTCTGGCGGGGCAGCAGCCCGCCGTACCCGTCCAGCGGCATCCGCCGGCGGACGGGCGGCTCCGGCTGGCCGAGCGCCTGGCGTACCTGGACGGTGCGGCCCGGCGGATCAACAGCGCGCTCGACCTGACGGCCACGCTGCGCAACCTGGGCCGCGTCCTGGTGCCCGAACTCGCCGACGCCCTGGTCGTGCTGGTGCGCGACCCGGTGCCGGACGTGGAGCGCGACCTCGGCCGCCCGCAGGCCCTGCGGGTTCGGCACACCTGCGGCACCCGGCTGGGCCGCCGGGGCGGGCTGCGCCCGGTGCTGCCCGGCAGCGTGCTGGAGCGCGCCCTGGAGCGGCGCGCCCCGCACGGTCCGACGGTGCTCGACGGGCAGCGCGGCGGTCTGGCCGCGGAACTGCTCGGCGCCCGGGCGCTGGGCCGGCTGCCCGCGGGGACGGCGCTGCTGGCGCTGCCGCTGCACGGGCGGCAGGCGGCGCTGGGCATGCTGCTGCTGATCCGGCGGCCGGCGGCGGACGGGGCCCCGGTGTCGTTCGACCCGGCGGACACCGCGACGGCCGCGCACCTGGCGACCCACGCGGGCCTGGCCGTGGACACCGCGCTGCGCTACACCCGCGAGTGGGAGATCGCCGACGAGCTGCAGCGGTCGATGCTGCCCGCGCACCTGCCGCAGCCGCACGGGGTGCGGCTGGCGCACCGCTACCTGCCGGGCGAGCGCGGCGCGCAGGTCGGCGGCGACTGGTACGACTCGATCCCGCTGCCGGGCAACCGGGTGGCGCTGATCGCCGGCGACGTGATGGGCCATTCGCTGACCTCCGCCGCGGTGATGGGCCAGTTGCGCACCTCCGCGCAGACCCTGGCGGGCCTGGACCTGCCGCCGCACGAGGTGCTGTACCACCTCGACGAGCAGGCCCAACGCCTGGGCCGCGAGCACCACTTGGCGACCTGCGTGTACGCGGTGTACGACCCGATCGGGGGCCGGGTGGTGATAGCGAACGCCGGTCACGTGCCGCCGGTGCTGGTCGGCCCGGACGGCTCCAGCGAGCTGCTGGACCTGCCGCCGGGCGCGCCGATCGGCGTCGGCGGGGTGGACTTCACCTCCGTGGAGTTCCCCGCGCCGCCCGGTTCGGCGCTGCTGCTGTTCACCGACGGCCTGGTGGAGACCCGCCGCCGCCCGCTGGGCACCGGCCTGGAACTGCTGCGGGCCCGGCTGGAGGGCGCGCACCGGCTCACGCCCGAGCAGCTGTGCCAGGAGGCGCTGCGGATCCTGCCGCCGGGCGACCGGGCCGACGACATCGCGCTGCTGGCGGCCGCCTTCGACGGCATTCCGGCGGACGACGTCGCCTTCTGGGACCTCCAGCCCCGGCACGAGACCCCGGGCCGGGCCCGCCGGCTGGCCGGGCACGCGCTGCACCACTGGGGCCTGGACCACCTCCGGGAGAACTGCGAGCTGATGGTCAGCGAGCTGGTCACCAACGCGATCCGGCACGCCACCCGGCCGGTCACGCTCCGCCTGGTGCGCACCACGCTGCTGCGCTGCGAGGTCGGCGACGACTCGCCGGCGCTGCCGCGCACCCGCCGGGCCGGACCGGACGAGGAGCGCGGGCGCGGCCTGCAGATAGTCGCCCGGTGCGCGGACCGCTGGGGTGCGACCCGGCTGGGCGCCGGCAAGGTGGTCTGGTTCGAGCAGCGCCTCTGATCACCCGTCAGGTGCCGAACCGGCCGTCCGCGGCCACCAGCCGGTCGAGCGCGTCGAGCACGTCCGGGCCGAGCACGGCGAGCGCGAGCGGGCGGCTGCGCCGCAGCCCGAGGACGGTGCGCAGCACGTCGGCGTGGTGGATCTCGCGGAGCGCGGCCGCGTACTCCCCGGCCTCGGCGGGGGCCGCGGCCCGCCAGGTCAGCAGCAGTGCCTTGACCACGGCGAACATCAGCCGCCGGCCGCGCACCAGTTCGGGCCGGTCGTTGAGGCCGAACACCTCGATGGTGGCCTCGCCGCGGACGGTCAGCGGGTCGTACGCGCCGGAGTCCAGGTAGAGCCGGAGGTGGTCGGCCGGGTCCTCCCGGCACGGGTCGACCAGCAGGCCGTCGCCGGTGGCCGGGTCGCGCGGGAAGCGGTCGCGCTTGCGGTTGCTGTTGCAGTGCGCGCAGGCCAGCAGGTGGTTCTGCCAGTCGAAGGTGCGCAGCGGGGCCTGGGCGATCGGCTCGAAGTGGTCGATGTCGGTGCCGAGGTTGTCCCCGCAGTACATGCAGCGCTCCAGCCCGGGCGCCATCTGCCGCAGCATCAGCCGCAGTTGGGCCTTCGGACGGACGGCCCTGCGCCAGGCCGCGCGCCCGGACGCGGTGCTGGGGCCGGCCGCCCGGATCCCGGCGGTGGCGCGGTCGAGTTCGGCGGCCAGCCGCGGCTGCAGGGCGGGCCGCTGGAGCGGGATCACTCGCCCCGGCCGAGCAGCCGCGCGGTGACCTCGTCGACCCGGGCGGTCAGCGAGCTGTTGAGCTTCGCCCCGAGCTCCCGGTACTCGGCGAGTTCCGCGTCGGTGGCCCGGCCCGCGTACATCTTGCGCTCCAGCCGCACCAGCAGCCGCCGTTCGGCCTCGGCGGTCGGCGAGTAGGCGCTCGGCAGGCCGAACAGCTCCGACAGCACGGTGTCCTCCCCGCTGCCGTACAGCACCCGCTGCCGCAACTCCTCGTCCAGCCGGTGGGGACGACCCGACTCGTCCGGGCCCGGGAGGCGGATCAGCGCGCCCGGGTCGGCGGCCTGGCAGACGTACGGGCTGTGGGTGGCGACCAGGAACTGGGTGTGCGGGAAGCGCTCGGTCAGCCAGAGCCCGACACGCTGCTGCCAGACGGGATGCAGGTGGCGGTCCACGTCGTCGATCAGCACCGGGCCCGGGTGCGGGTCCTGCGCGAGACGGCTCACCAGCCGGGCCAACGCGGCGGTGCCGTCCCCGAGTTCGTCGAGCGGCAGATCCAGCACGCCGTCCGTGACGCGCTGCCGCCGGGCGTCGCCGACCCGCCAGCCGGACGGCAGCACCTCGGCCACCAGATCGGCGTGCAGCGGGACGTGCGGGCCCTCGGCGTGCTCCACGAACGTGGCCCGCGGCTCGCCCCGCCCGTCGCCGACCCGCCAGCGCGGCGCGGGCGACGCCTCCACCCAGCCGTCGCCCCACCGCGAGGCCGGGCCGCCCGGCAGCGCACCGAGCGCCGCCCCGAGGGCCCGCAGCAGCGTGCTCTTCCCGCTTCCGTTCGGCCCCGCGAACACCGTCCACCCGGGGCCCTGAGGGATCGTCAGGTCCACCTCCCGCGGCCCGACGAAGCACTTCACGCCGGACACCCTGATCCGCGACACGTACACCGGCCACCCCCTGGCTCGTTCCCGCCACGAGTAGGTGTTCCCCGCCCCTCGCCCACCCACCCACCCGGCACCCCACCGCCGGGCACGGACGCGAGGACGACCCGCTGCGCGGAACCGAGAACGGCGAAGCCGAACAACCGCGCCCCGCGCCCACCCACCCACCCGGCACCCAACCGCCGGACACGGACCCGAAGACAACCCGCTGCGCGGAACCGAGAACGGCGAAGCCGAACAACCGCGCCCCGCGCCCACCCACCCACCCACCCACCCGGCACCCAACCGCCGGACACGGACGTGAGTACGACCCGCTGCGCGGAGCCGAGCGCGGACACCCGCCGCAGTGCGTGCCCCGACCGCCGAACGCGGACCTGAAGACGACCCGCTGCGCGGAGCCGAGCGCGGACACCCGCCACAGCGCGCACCCAACCGCCGAACGCGGACCCGAAGACAACCCGCCGCACGGAGCCGAGCGCGGACACCCGCCACAGCGCGTGCCCCTCGTTGCCCTTCCGCCGGGGGGTCGTGGGGTCACGTCTGCGGTGGGGTCAGGGGTGGGTGGGCGGGCGGGGTGATGCGGACCGGCAGCCCCCGGAGGGCGTCGCGGAGGGCGGCGGCGAAGCGCTCGTACTCCGGGGTGCGGGCGGAGCCGGGGCGGTGGGCGAGGCCGATGCGGCGGCCGGGGGTGGGGGCGGCGAAGCGGACGGCGGCGAGCCGGTCGGTGCGTCCGGTTTCGACGTCGAGCGCGGTGGCGGGGAGCAGGGTGACGCCGAGTCCGCCGGCCACGAGCTGGACGAGGGTGGAGAGTCCGGCGGCGCGGGTGCTGCCGCCGGAGGCGTCGGCGCCGACCTCGCGGCAGAGGTCGATGGCCTGGTCGCGCAGGCAGTGGCCTTCTTCCAGCAGGAGGACGTCGAGGTCGAGCAGGACGTCCCGGGGGACGTCCCGGCGGCCGGCGAGTTCGTGTTCGGGCTGCACTATCAGCACGAAGTCCTCGTCGAACAGCGGGATTTCGGCCACCGGCGCGGTGCCGCCGGCGGGCAGGGCGAGGAGCAGCAGGTCGAGTCGTCCGGCAGCGAGGCCTTCGAGCAGGGAGGGGGTGCGTTCCTCGTGGACGTGCAGTTCGAGGTCGGGGTAGGAGTCGCGGACCAGGCGGAGCACGGTGGGCAGCAGGTACGGTGCGACGGTCGGGATCACGCCGAGGTGCAGCGGCCCGGTGAAGGGGCGGCGGGCGGCCTCGACCTCCTCGGTGAGGGCGTGCAGTTCGGCGAGGACCCGGCGGGCGTGTTCGGCGACCCGCTCGCCGAGCGGCGTGATCATGACGCGGCGGGTGGTGCGTTCGACGAGTTGTGCGTCGAGGGTCTCTTCGAGGGCGGCGATCGCGCCGGACAGCGCGGGCTGGCTGGTGCCGATGGCGGTGGCGGCCTCGCGGAAGTGCAGGTGTTCGGCGACGGCGGTGAAGGCCCGCAGTTGGGAGAGGGTGGGGGTGCGTTGCGTAGGGTGCTTCACGTGCGCGTTCCTGCCTGGTCGGGTGCTCCTTCCAGTGTGCCGCACTGATCGGGTTTGCCTATCGCGACGCACACCAGATCCGATTTCACTGATCAGTAGGGCCTGTGCGAGGCTGGGAATGTCCGCAATCCGGACAACCCTCATCCCAAACCCTGGAGAAGCGACGTGCTGACGATCGGTGACAAGTTCCCCGAGTTCGAACTCAACGCCTGCGTGGACCTCGACGCCGCGAACGCCTTCGCCGAGATCAACCACAAGACCTACGAGGGCAAGTGGAAGGTCGTGTTCTTCTGGCCGAAGGCAAGCGTCTAACCCATCTGACAAACCCTTTGCCAGCGTGGGGATAATCGCCTTCGGGTGGGGGTTCGGGCTGCTGACCAGCATGAACGCCTGCGTAAGCGCAGCAGAGCAAGGGGGAGTCGCGTGACAGTGGCACCAAACCTGATCTCGCCGGGGGCACTTGTGCCTCTCGGCATCTACCGCCGAGTTTCTGAGGACAAGGCGCTGAAGGGCTCAGACTCGGCCTGGCGAGAGGTCGAGGAGCAGGTCGTGATCCAGGATGGCAAGCTCCGCACGCTTGCCGCCTCGCTGCCCTTCGGCACGATCCTGCACGACTATTGCGACAACAACACGCCCGCCTCCGACCCGTACGTCGTCCGCGTGCACTTTGAACGGATGCTCCGGGACCTGGAGGCCGGCGTCATCCGCGGCATCCTCTTCCTGCACAGCGACCGCCTCGCCCGCCTCACCTATGATGCCGCCCGCGTCTGCCGCATCTTCGAGATGAACCCGACCTATACCGGCCTCAGCGCCGAGGGCGGGGTAAATCTTGCTACCGTCGAGGGTCGCGGCATGTTTATCATGCAGGTCGCCGTCGGAAATATGGAGATCGGCAACAATAAGCGCCGAGTTGCTGGCACGAATAAGCACATCGCAGAAAAGGGCATCATGCATGGTGCCCCTCGCGCATTCGGGTGGAACGAGGATCGCCGGACTCTTCACGTGGAGGAGGCACCGATGATCCGTGATGCAATCCTTGCCATTCCGGGTGGATATCTCATCGCAGATTTCCGGCGCGCTCTTCGTGACTACGGCTACGAGCCCACCAAGACGAAGCGATCCCGCACAGACCAGCCGCGAATGATTCAGCACTCTGCCGCCGAGCACATTCTCATGAGCCCTCGCGTGTGCGGCCTTCGGTTTCACGTGCCTGAGGATGTTCGGCGTCAGGCCGAGGGCCGACTCTGGCTCCCCGACTTCATCGTCCACAAGGACGGAGAGCCCGTCCGGGGGGACTGGGAGGCCCCGGCCTCCTACAGTGAGTGGTTGGCCGCGGTAAACGAGATCAAGCGCCGCAAGCAGTCCAACAAGAGCGGTAAGAAGGGCAAGCACGACACCACTGCGGTCTACCTCGCTTCCGGAATTGTTCGCTGTGGCAAGTGCGCAAGCCCGATGTGGTCCAACCCGTACTCCAAGAAGACGAACCCGGGCGCGTACGAGAAGTGGGGTTTTCGATACGCCTGCCTGTCGAACCAGGGCGGGTGCGGCGGCGTAACACGCGTCGGCCCGCCGATTGACGACCTCATCGAGACTGCTTTCCTGCTGGAGACTAAGGCCACGATCGGTAACGACGTCGCGGCCCCAACCGAGATTGACGAGACGGTACACGATGGACGGCTCGCGGAGATCGCAGCAGAGATCGCGGACGTCAACAGCCGGCGACGCGAGAAACGGATCTCCACCTCTTCGGCGCTCGACATGATCGAGGAGCTGGAAGCCGAGCGCGATGATCTCGCCTCGAAGCGCGGAGCGCTCTCCCTCCAGAAGCGAAAGGCGGCGCTGCTCACGCCCGATGCCCTGGCTGGATGGAAGGGCCTCACTATGGCGGAGAAGCGTACGCGCCTAAAGGCCGCTATCCGAGCGGTAATCGTCCATCCCGCCGGCCGAGGCCGCCGGTTCGACCCGGACCTGATCGAAATTGTTTGGCAGGAAAACCGGGCGGCGTAACGCCAGGAAGCCCCCTCCCGTTCTCGGGGAGGGGGCTTCTTCTACTTGGTAGGCTTCAGACCCCAGAGCTTCATGACGTAGCGGCGGTGGGCCTCATTGCGAACGGGAGCCTTAGCAAGTTCTCGCTTTAGCCACTCTTCCTTACTCATTGCCAACGGCGCTTCCCGGCCTCAATCTTCGTTGTCTACCGGTTCGGCGTCCGGTCCGCCCTCGGCCGTCCAAACTTCCGCGGCCATCGCCTGAGCCAGGTCATGGGGGACACCGTTGGTGATGGCTTCCACGTACACGACGCCGGCACCACGTGCAGCCAGGATGCTCCGCATGATCCGCCGTTCGAACAGCTGCTGCTCGAACTGCTCGGAGAGGCCGTTCAGCAGCTCCTCAAAGCCGCCATCGTCGCCGTTCAGGCTCTCATTCACAGTCAAATTCCTCCGCTTCGGTTTCGTCGGCGCACGGGTCACAGAGGCCCATATCAACGCCGTCCAGCATGTACAGGCCCTCCGCATCACGGCCTTCGCAGTGTGCGCACAGGTCCACGTCGCTTCGGCTCAGTGCTTGCTCTCTTCCATGTCCAAGATTGACCCCCAACTCCGCTCCCCGATTTCGGCCTCGGCAGGGATTAGAACGCCCTTGACCGTGAATTCCATGATTCGGGCCGCCCGCTCGGCCAGCTCGGCGGCCTGTTCCCGGGGGAATGAAAAGACGATTTCATCGTGGATTACGAGGCGCATATAGGGGCCGTACCCGGCCTCAAACAGACCGATGAGGGCCCGGGCCGTGATATCTCGACTACCGCTCTGGACGTAGTAGTTCTGCGCGGCGTAGAGGCGACCCCGATCAACCGGAATTCGACGCCCTGTCACGGTGAAGATGTGGCCGGTGCGCTTTGCCTCGTCCATGAGCCTCTTGGCCAGCTCGGCAACATTTTTGTAGGTGTCACCGAATGCCTTGATGACTCTGGTCGCCACTTCCAGCGTGACGCCGGCCTGAGTCACGAGCGCCTTAGGCCCACCGCCAAATACGGTCAGGAAGTTCGCCATCTTCCCGGTTTTACGGGGAACTTCCGCCGCATCTGCGGTGATCTGATGCAAGTCCTTGCCGTGCTGGAAAGCGTCCACCATGACGGGGTCCTGCGATTCAGCCGCGAGGAACCTCAATTCCATGTTGCCGAAGTCGATAGAGACGCTGACGTGGCCTTCCTCCGCCAGGAACATGTGTCGCACATATCCGTCTCCGGCAGGGAACGTCTGTGCCGGCACGCTGCCCGTAATCGACATGCGAGCCGTCACGGCCTGCAACGAATTGACGCTTGCGTGCACCCTGTCTTGCGAGTCGCGCCCATTCAAAGCATTCTCAAACCATGTCTTCCTCCACTTTCCGGCCTTGGTGGCTTTCTTGACGGCTTCCGCCAACGGGTGGTCGATGGCATCGAGAACTTCCGCATCGACCGAGAGGTTTCCCTTAGCGGTCTTCTTGGTCAGCCTGACCCCGAACCCGGTCAGGGCCTCGATCAACTGCCTGTCGGAGTTCACGTTCTCAACCCCGTATTTAGCAGCCTCCGCCTCCCAGTGCGCTTGTTCGGCCGTCAGCTCCTCGACCCGCGCTTCGGCATACTCAACATCCAGCAGATAGCCAGTGCGCTCCATGTGGGCGGTCACATAGGCGAGGCGATGCTCCCAGGAGAACAGGCCCTTGCGCTTGGAACGCAGAGGGATTAGCGGATAGAGGATATGGAATAGGCGGAAGGCCAGGATGGGATCCATGCCTGCATAGAGGAGGTACTCCTGATCTGAGATCTCCACCACTGGCCAAACATCGGCCTTCTTGACCTTGTAGCGCTTCGCTATCCGAGCCATGGAGCCCTTGACTTCGTCAGCCAACTCCGGCGAGATATAGTGCTTCGTCAGCTCTTCGAGCTTTAGGCCGGGCCCCTTTTCCTTGACTTGCCTCGGGTCCACCAAATGGGCCGTGATCTTGCTACACAGCATTTTCGGGCCCGTCTCTTCAAGCTCTACGCCCAGGGTCGCTTCCGCCACGTGCTGATCAAATGTCCCGTTGTGGGCAATCAGGCGCTCAGCTTTACGAAGGGCCCACGCCGCAGCCTCCCGGAACTCAGCTCCCTTTTCCGCTGGCAGAACCCAACTCTCCAACGCGTTACCGAATTGGGCGAGCCGGATCCGAAACCCCCTGTCCGAATCCCACCAGTTAAGCCCTGTGGTCTCCGTGTCGAACCCCATGACCGGGTTGTCCTCGACCCAGTCGATGAAGCCCCAGAGGTCCATCACCGTCTCGACTACGTTGATCCGGACTACCTGACGGCGGATCGCATATTCAATGACCCGCAATCAGCTTCACCTACTTTCGGAGTTCCAGAAACAGATAGATGGCCAAGGCGACGAAGCCGGACCCGAGAGAAGCCCAGCCGGCGGTTGCCTCGTTCATCCTGGAATCCCCTCGTAGTTGACGGAGACGATTTCGTCCGAGCCGTAGTCCTCCGGGAATTCCCGGATATTGCAGATCTCGGCATCGAGCTGAGCGGCCTCATGCACGTCGTTGCAGCCGTGGTAGTACTTCATGTTCGGCTTGTACTCGTAGACCACCGTGACGCGGATGCGATCGGCCATCATTTCTCCTGTGAGTCAGTCGGTTTGGGGAGTCGCGCTGGTGGGCTTCCGCTGCTGTGACGAGCTGAGCGAGCGCTACGGCCTGGCCCGGGCCCTCGACGGCGTACTGATCAAGGCTCGGCGTCAGCGCAGGCACCTTCCGGGGGTGTTCCCTGCGGACGAGAATGCCCAGAGCTCGCACGGTGCGTGGGTCCAGACGAACAGGCAGCCGGCCAGCAAGAGGACGGCGACCAGGCCCGCCAGGAACGTAAGCAGGTTCTTCATGGGTCCTCCGGGGTCGGCGGGGCCGGGCGAGTCCCGGCCCCGCGCTTCAACTACGTTGCTGGGGCGGCTAGTTGGCCTTGTAGCTGCCGTCCTTCTGTCGCCACAGCGGCGGGCACTGCTCCGCCTTGCTCCGGGCGGAGCAGAACAGCGCCGCCCAGGTGTCGCCCTCGCGGGGGGTCCGCCCGTGCGGGCAGTCGTCGTCACCGGGGCCGGCGGTCTGGGCCTTGACGACCTTGCCGCCCTCGAACCGCTTCGGGGCCGAGTTGGAGGCCGCAGTACCGCTGCCCTTGTACTGGCTGCGGGTGTACTCGGCGGCCCTGGACGTCAGGTCAATCAGCCCTTCGGCCTTCATTGCGGTCAGCAGCTCTGCGCCGCGCCGGGCTGCCTCCTCGGCAGTCGCGCCGTACACGCGGGGGGTGAGCCACTCACCCGCGAATCCCGCATCGGCCTTGAGGGTGAAGCCGATCACGAAGGGCTCTCGGGTCGGGTTGGTGGTGTCGGTCAGGGCGGCCGGCGGCTCACCCCACGGGCTGGTCTGGTCGAACGGGTCGGGGTAGGCCAAGGGCGGAACTGCCTTTCGTCAGAAGGGGGGCGAGTCGGACTCTGCTGCTTGGAGCATGTCGATCAGCGCACGAAGATCGGTCAGGCCGATCAGGAATGCAGCGGCATGGGCTCCGCGGACCACTGAGACGCCGACCTGGTTTTCTGTGTCGTCCCAGGTGACGGTGATTTCGATATCTCCGGCCAGGTCGGGTCGGGTGTAGGTCTTCCGGGTCAGGATCGCGTCACCGGCCGGTGCGGAGGTGGGAGTTCATGGCGAGTGCCAGAGCATCAATCGCGCGGTATCCAGTCCGCAGTTCGGCATCGTCCCGGGCCGGCAGGCCGAGGACGTAGAGGCGGGTGAGGACGTCGCGGTACCGCTCCGTGAGCCGCTTAAGGCCGGCTTCCGCGTCCAGGCGGGCGCTCACGATGTTGTCAGCGATGGTGCAGCGGCTGAGATCGTCCCGCTTGCCGATCAGGCTGGAGACCTCTTCTTCGGTGTAGATCAGGCTCCGGAGAGCTGTACGCGCCTCGGAGGGCGTGTAGTAGTACTGGTCGTCCTCCAGGTCCCGGCGGTTCTGCTCCCGGCTGGCTGCCTGGTTTCCGACCCGCCGCGCGACCCGGCGAAGGAAATTCTCGTCATCCGCCTTCTTCGCCAGGTGCTCGGCCTGCTCCACCAGGTGGACCATGATCTCCTGGTGGACGTCGTCCGCCTCGACCACCGGCCAGGCGCGCGCCAGCTCCCGGGCAACCTTGAGCGCGATTTCGCTGGTGCGCTCCCAGTCCATTACGGTCTCCGTCACTCGGGCTTCCCCTTCTTCGGGGCGAACTTCCCGCCCGTGCGCTTGATTTCCCCGTATCGCTCCCCCTCGACCACAAATGATCCGTCGGCTTCGACAGGAATAGCGTGGGGGGTGGCGGCGGACTTCCCTACGTAGAAAAGGCCAAATCCCTTCTGCCAGTTGGCCGGGCCGTTCTTCAGATAGCCGGCCTGTCGGACGTCCATGAGGTGGCCGACTTCAAACCCGTAGATCGTCGTCAGCTTGCCGTTGTGCCCGGTGGTGTGAGGCGAGATGGCGAGCCGGTGAGTGTGGCCCATGACCACGGAGATTCCTGCCTTGATTGCCTTTCCTCGGGCTGTCGCGCCGGGCACCTGATTAAGCCCTGGAGACTCATGGCCGTGGATGGCTACCCAGCCGGGAGCGAACTGGTAGTACGGCTCCACCAGGTCCACGCCGTAGGACTTGAAGTCCAGCAGGCGTTCAAACCGGTAGAACTGGTCTTCTGCCGCGAGGGCCGGCGCGCGGCTTGCGAGGTATTTCCGCGGCCTCTCGTCGTGGTTCCCTTCCAGGACCCGGATCGGGCCGTCGTAGGCGGCTCGCAGGGGTTCCAGGAACACACGCTTGGCGTACTCGCTGTCCCGGATAACGTTGCCCTCGAACTCGGCCCTGGTGCCGGCGCTCCAGCGCGAGGGGGCCGGGTAGTCCACCAGGTCACCGATCTGGATGACTTCGTCCGGACGGTATTCCCCAATGAAACTGATCACGTTCCGCAGAGCACGCTTGTCCTCGAACGGAATCTGGGTGTCGCTGATGACGACGACTCGCCTCACTCGTCGGCCTCCATTTCCTGGATGGCCTGCTTGAGCTTGCGGCGAATCTCCTTGGCCTCCCGGATCGAGATGTTCGCGCTGGAATGCCGTATGGGCGACGCAGCGTCCACCAGGTCCACCCCGATAAAGTTGCCAGGATAGGGCTCTATTCGCAAATGAACCCGCATTGAGTCGGCCTGGTCGCCGAAGTAGATTCTCGTCAGGACGCTTCCTCCAGTTCTCGAATTCGGTAGTCGAGATACCACCGCGCCTTGCGGAGGTCTTCCAGCTCCCGGCCCTTGTGTTCGGCTCGAAAGATGTATTTCAGGACGTTTCCCAGGACAAACGGAAAGTGCCGGGTAATGTCGATGACTTCCAGTCCGCCCGGCAGCCAGTTGTAGTGAGAGGGATGGTTGACCGGATCCCCGCCGACGTTCGCGCCCTCGACGGTCGGCGACGCCTCGGCCGGGGCGAGTTCGTCCACCCGCACCAGCTCATCCCACGAAAATGCAAGCTGGCTACCGTCCGGGAATCGGACGGAGTACGGATAGGGAACGTATTCGGGCTTGATCTCCTCGACCTCCCCGCGTCGGCCCGCGTGGAGCCGAGCCGCAGGCGACAGCTCTTCGTCAAAGGAGGACGCCACCACTACCCGGTCCCCCACTGAAAATCGCAGCTTCACAGGCCCAGCCTCTCCCTGTACTCGTCCACGCCGTTGGTGTGAATGAATGAATTAACGTCCTCGCCAAGACAGATCACGCTGGCGTTCGGCATTTGAGCGGCCCGCTTGTCTGCTGCCTTGAGCCCCGCGTCGTCGGGGTCGGCGAGAATGAAAACGCGCTCATACCCCACGAATGCGGGCGCGAAGTGCGGCTTCCACGCCCCAGTGCCCTGAGTTCCTACGGCCGGCACCCCGGCGAGCTCGCTGGCCTGAGCGTCAAACTCACCCTCAGTCAGAACGATGTGCGGACTCTGTCGAATCAGGGCGGCGGTGTTGTAGAGGCGCGGATGGTCGCCGGGAAGCGACTGGTATTTCCCATGCTTCTCGTGCCGCTCTTTTCGCGTAGGCGCGAAATAGAATCCGTTGTCGTCCATGACACACTCGTCTCGGATACAGCGGTATCGGACGGTTGCAACGCCGTGTTCTCCTCCGGCCGGCCGCTGGTAGGGGATGGCCAGCATTCCGGCCATGCGCTCATGACCAATGAGCGCCGAACCGACGTACCCCACTCCGAAGCGCGCTGCTGCCGGCCCCAAACCGCGGGCGGTCATGTACGCCTCCGCCGGGCTCCCCGTGTACTGCTCGAAGTACGTCCTCGCCGCCTCCACCGAAGCGGCCATGTGCGAATTTTTGTGCTTCTCGGAAGCCGACCCCAAGTTCCCTCCTTATCACGTCGTAGGCGTCCTCTTGCAGGTCGCAGACAAAGCAGGACCATCGCTGCCGCTCCGTGTGCACGGAAGCGCTCGGGTTTTCCTCCGGATGGAGAGGGCAAAGAATCTTCTGCCAGCCCTCCTGCTCCTCCACCTCGACCCCGTAGAAGTGGCCGAGGACTTCGCGGATGCTCGGCTTTTCCACCACCACTTTCAGCCCCCTTCCGGTGCGTATCGCGGGCCCAGCACCTTCCAGGCCGGATAGTCCTCCAGGTAGTCAGCCGCCCGCCGCAGTACTTCCGGCCGGTCCCGCGCGCCGCGTGCCAGCAGCTGGCCATTGCAGCGCTGGCAGAGCAGTCCCCGAAGAGCCTGGGTCTTGTGGCAGTGGTCCACCGCGAGGTTGGTTCGGCGGGTCTCCTGGCAGATGGCGCACGCGCCACCCTGGGCCTCGAAGAGGCGCTGGTACTCCTCTGCCGTCAGGCCATAGGTCGCTTGGAGCCGAGCGCCCCGGGAGGCTGCTCGTCGGGACGCCGTCCGGCAGGTGGAGCACACCGTCCCCCTGGTCCCCGTGAAGAACCTCCCGGCCCTGTTCTTGCCGCACCGCTTACAGGACCGGTAGCCGGCTCGCGGCTCAGCCACAGGCCCTCACCAGCCGCTCCAGGTCCATCTGGGTCCTGAGGTCACAGGCCACCGCAGCCAGGTGCAGCAGATCCGTCAGGGGCATCGCCCGCCAGGCGCGAGGCTCGCTCTGGAGCGAGGCCGAGACCGCTGCTGCCGTCAGGCCGGCCGCGCTCAGCTGCCCCAGCTCCTGGGCGAGTGCGGCCAGGTCCAAGAACCGACGGCTCCGGATCCGCACAACAACGACGGCGAGTTCAGCGCCGATCGCTTCGAACTCGGTCGCGTCGATCCCGGTTTCCGCGCAGAGGCTCGCGGTCATCGCGCGGGCTTCGAGGATGTATCCGGTCTTGCAGTGGCCCATGAGAACTCCTCAGATCAGAAAGTGGAGAGGACGTCTTCGAGCCGGAGGCTCGACTTGTTCAGGTCGAAGCTGGCGAAAGTTTCGCCGCTGGAGTCCTCGAACCCTTCGCGGTTCTTCACCGGAGAGATGTGCAGGACTCGCCCATCCATCCCGTCGATTTCTTTGAAAATGGTCAGGATCAAGCTGGGAACTCGTCCGATCTTTCCCTTCACCCCGCTGAGCGGGATCGGCTTGAGGCCGTCACTGTGTTCCCCTGTCACGTGGTGGAGAGCGAGGACATGGGCCCGGGTCTCTCGGGCCATGTCCGCCATGTATTCGCATAGCGCCTCCAGGGAGAAAGTGAAGTGCTCGGCGTCGTCCGCGTTTCCCGCGTCCACGTTGGTGATGTTGTCCACCACGATCAGATGAGGGAAGCACCCGAAAACCTCGAAGTAGCACGAGAGGGTTTCCTCAATGTCCCCGAGGGTGGGACGGGCCCCGTAGTGGAACCGCATCCACCAACGTTCCGCCAGAAGATCGGCATATGCCTCGAAGTCGCCTTCGACCAACGCTGTTTTGATCTCCTTGACGTTGTCTCCTGTGATCATCGCGGTGGCACGTGACAGCTGAGTCGCCGCACCAGAATCCGCAGAGAAATACAAGACGGGGATGTTCATCGACACTGCCAGAAAGAGTGCCAGCAGCGACTTTCCAGTGCCCGGGCCGGCAGCGGCAAGGCTGAACTCTCCGCGCCTGAGCTCAACTTCGAGCTTTCGCAGGCCGTCGAGCTGGTGCGGCAGTGGCTCGCCTGCCGCGCCCTTGGCCAATACCGATTGAGCTAGCGAGTACATCTCATCCCACCCTTCCCCACAAACCCCCCCGTGCAAGTTTTGCCGGAAAAAAATATCGCCGTCTTTCGGCGACTTGCTACACGGAGGACTCTAGGACTCAAACTCCCCCCGTGCAAGTTATTTACGAAAAAAAGAGCACGCGTGCTGTACGTCACAGAACCTACACAGGAAGCCGGGCTTGGCCTCGAACCGGCCGGCCTTGACCCCCTCATCCATAGCCGCATAACGCTCCCCCACCTGCTCCGCGGTGACCTTCGAGAGGTCAACCCGGCGCGACAGCCCGCCCCTTGAGGCCAAATACCAGTCACCCCAGTTCACGGTGACACCGTGCACCAACTCGATGGCGGCCTTGTAAGTCTCAAGCTGGAAACGGGACTTGGTGCTCCCGGTCTTGAGGTCCCGGACTCGAACGGAGTTGCCGGCCTCCTTGATGAGCTGGTCGATGTACCCCCTCACTGCGACGCCGCCAAGTTCGACCTTGAAGTACAGCTCAAGCGCGGGCTTCTCCTGTTCGCCGGGGACAGCCCAGATCGCCGGCTGATGCTTCTCGGCCCACTCCACATACTCGGCCGTCTGCTGCTGGCCGAGAACGTAACGGCGCTCGATGTCGTCGCCGCCGGAGCCGGAGGCACTGAGCCACCGGCCTGTGTCGGGCTCCTCACCCAGGGCCCGATTGACCAGCGCGGAGTACTGGTCACTGAACAACTGGACCGCCTCCTCCGCACTCATCCGCCGGTTCGAGCGCTCAACCGCCTCCGCAGCTGAGTGGAACGCGGTGCCATGGTGACTCCACGCCGCGGGCAGCGGCGTCACGCGCTCGATGCGCTGGAGGTAGTACCTGTGTCCACACTTTTCATACTGCTCCGTCTGGCTGACACTGCGGGGCTGGGTCTCGATACTTGTCATGCATTCACCATCCTGAGGCTCAGTCGAACGTACGTGTGTGAAGGGCTCTGCGGAAAGTGCGGGTTGGGCCATGCGTTGCGCCGGTGCTTCACGACCAGATCTTCAACGGTCCGGCCCGTTCGTTGGGCCAGCTGCGACGCCAGCTCTTCGAGTACGGACCTGTCATCGTCAGTGAGCTGGGATCCGTACGCGATGTCCCAGAACTCTCCTGCGGGACGGGCCTTGTGATGGATGATCAGGACTCCATCGCTACGGGTCACGCGCGTGGCGAGGATCTGGCTCGCACTGATCTCTTCCGCGACTTCCGTCCGGCGACTGTCCCGGCACGAAGCGAGGTCAAGGGCTGCGGTCACCGACACCTCCATGTCGTGGCGATGCTGTACAGAAACGGCTTTGACCGTAGACCACACTGCTGACGCTCCGCGACCCTTTACTTACGGATTACATGCCATCTCAATGTGTGATCTAGCTCACAACTGCCATCGGCCTTACCCGCAACGGATTTTGACAGTCAGTCAGATGTGGACGAACTTGCGATCCGATGCAAAAAAGGGCCCCGCGGCGATTCGCGGGGCCCTTTGGCATGTTCTGGCAACATCACATCTGCGGCAGGTCAGCAAGCTACGCGGCGGTCTCGGGGATCGACCAAAGGGCCTCCAACTCACCGGTCGGCCTCGGAACCTCGGCCGGCCATCGCACGACGAGCCTTGCGTCCGACGGCTCCCGCTTCACGTAGCCGAAGCCCGCCTCCGGGTCATAGGCCAAAACCTCTCCCTTTCGCCTCAACCGACTCTCGAACCTCAGAGCAGTCAGCGCCTGTCTTTCGCTGAGGGTGTCCCCGAGCTTGCTACGCAGGTAGTAGCGGAGAGATTGGCACGGGTGCGAGTGCATGTGAGACCCCGCCCCAGAGCTGGTCTTGACCTCCCACAGCTGCCCCAGCATCTGTACCACCTGAGAGGCAATGGGATACCGGAACAGCCCTCGTTGAATCCACCTCAGATTGACTGCCTGGCGCGTAACGCCGTACATGTCGGCGACTTCAGAGTCGCGGTAGCCCAATGTGAACAGTTCCGACAGATCCGCGTCCGACGGCAGCGATGCCATGCGGCCCCCTTACGTTTTCGGGCGACAGATTCACCAAGGATCGGACACATCCGACTGTGATCCAGGTCTCACATTCGACGCGCGGCGTCCATCGACTGGTGTCGTGACACATACACCCTATGTGAGAGCACGATGCAAAGTATCCGACCCCACAACCCCAGTCTAGTGCTCTTCTCTTCCAACGACTTGTTGAAGCCTCAAGCTCTAATCGCCAACGGGTACGGGCAGTTAGTGCGTTCCGCCGAGGCTCCGGCCTAGGAGGCCCATGCCACGAGCCAAGAGCATCTGTCTTCGCCACGGGTGCATTCGAACAACTCTTCGAAATGGTCGATGCGGCAACCACCAGCTACGGCGCGGGTGGGACCGTACGTCCCCTCGGAATGCCGCCAGACCGGGCGACTGGTCGAGTCGGCGTGCCCGCGCGCTTGCGCATGATCATTTCCGCTGCCGCATCTGCGGTGCACGCGAAAACCTAGAGGTAGACCACATCGTGCCGGTGAGTCGCGGTGGCTCGTGGGAGCCTGCCAACCTTCAGACCCTGTGCCGTTCCTGTCACCGCACGAAAACCTACTCAAATACGGAGGGGGGTATTTCTTGACCCGAGGACCGCAGCCGAAGCCGACCGCGGTTCGCCGCAACAAGCATCCGACTGCCACCAACCTGACGAACACCGCCCAGCCCGGCCGGGAACTCCCCCGGGGCCTAGGCATCACCACCGCCGGCGCGAAGCGCTTTTGGATGGTCTGGTCCACCGCGCCGCAGACTGCCGACTGGGCGGAGACCGACTGGGCAGAGCTGGAGATCACCACGCGCCTTGTCGATGCCCTCTATCAAGGGGATCTACGCCAGGCCGCAGAGGTCCGGCAGCGAACAGCCAAGTGGGGCGGCACAGTTGAGGACCGCGCCAGGCTCCGCATGAAGTTGGAGGCCCCCGAGGAGGACCAGGGCCAGGCCGCCGAGCTGGTGGCCGACGCCGACCAGGACGCCGCGCTGTTCCGTCTCCTGAGTGGGGAGGGGTGACGGCCCATACAGACCGGCAACATACCTCCCGGCGTCCCGCCTCCGAACCGCTCCCTCGGCTACCAGATCATCCGTTGGGCACAGAAGTACATCGTTCAGCCCGATGGCGAGGACGCCGGCAAACCGTTCCGGTTCAGCTCCGAGCAGCTTCGCTTTGTGCTCTGGCTCTATGCCATTGACGAGCACGGGAGGTGGAAATACCGAACCGCTGCCCTTCGCCGTTCGAAGGGCTGGGGGAAGACCCCTCTCCTTGCAGCCCTGGCGATCGTTGAATTCATCGGCCCCTGTCGTTTCTCCCACTTTGACGAGAACGGGATGCCGGTCGGCAAGCGGGTGCCGCTGCCCCTGGTGCAGATCGCCGCTACTTCCCTGGATCAGACCGCGAACACGCGGGACATGATTCGAGGCATGCTCGCCGAATCCCCCGCCGAAGCCGAGTACGGCATCGAAATCGGCAAGGGGCTCATCCAGTTCAAGGACGGCAGGCCGGGCCGTATCGAGCCCGTCACGTCCTCCTCCCGGGGGCTTGAGGGGGCGAGGCCCACGTTTGCTCGGGCCCCGGCGGGAACGTTTCTGCTGGGGCCCGGCGAATGAACTAATTCGTAGTCTGCGACGAAGTCCATCACTGGATCGAGACGAACCAGGGTGTTTACGTCTGGGAGACCCTGGACCGCAACGTCCAGAAAACGGCCGGTGCCGGTTCTCGGCTGATCGAGACCACCAACGCCTACAACCCGAACGAAAACAGCATTGCCCAACGAACCCATGAGGCGGTCCAACTGGGTGCCGGCCGAATCCTGTACGACTGTGTTGAGGCCGTCGGCGAGATTGATTTCTCCGACCGTGCCGCCGTTGAAGCAGCGGTCCGCGAGGCGTACGGCGATTCTTACTGGGTCGATGTAGCGGGCATTGCCGATGCCATCCAGGACCCGCGTACGGCTGCGGCCGTAGCATTCCGTTTCTACTTGAACCGGATCCAGGAGAACGCTGACGGCTGGATTTCCAAGGACGTCTGGTCGGCATGCCTTTCCGAAGACGACCCGATCACGCCTGGCGATCAGATAGCCCTCGGCTTCGACGGCAGTATCCGCGGCGACGCGACCGGACTCGTAGGCGTTCGCCTGCGGGACGGAAAACTCTTCGTGTTGCACCTCCAGGAGAATCCCAGAGACCCGAATCGGCCGGATTGGGAGGTTGACGCCCTGGCGGTCGAGGCCGCCATTGCGAATGCCTTCAAGACGTATCGGGTCGAGTGGTTTTACGGAGACCCGCCGTACTGGCAGGAGACCATCGGGCGCTGGGCTCTGGAGCACGGAGACGACCGTGTTTTCGAGTTCTGGACGAACAAGCCGTTGCGGATGGTCAACGCTACAGAGCGGTTCCATTCTGCTGCGGCTGTCCAGGACCTTTCCCATGACGGCGACCCGCGCCTAACCGGGCACATCCTCAACGCAGTGACCCGCGAGGTTCCGCAAGGGACCCTGATCACCAAATCATCTCCCCGCTCCAAGAAGAAAATCGACCTAGCCGTGTGCGCCATCCTGGCTTTTGAGGCGCGAGCCGATGCCATCGCCGATGGCCGTTTGAAGATCAAGCGCCGACGTGTCGTAGGGTTCTAGAAGCCCTCGTGCAGAAAGGGGGATGGGTGGCCTATGGAGTAATCGGCCTCGCGCCCACAAATCCGAAGCAATGGCTTGACCACCTTTACTCAAAACTCCTCCGACAGCGGGCCAACGCCCGCATGTACTCCCGCTACTATGACGGCGAGCACCAGAAACTCGCCTTCGCACAGGCCCGGCACCTGAATGAATTCGGCCAGGTCTTCGAGAAGTGGCGGGACAACTTCTGTGGCCTTATCGTTGATTCCGTCAACGAGCGGATGGCCGTAGACGGCTTTCGGATGACCGACGAGCCGGACGCCGATAAGGACGCTCGGAGCATTTGGCAGCGGAATTTCATGGACGCCGAGTCCAACGCGGGCCACCTGGACGCGATGGTCCAGGGAAGTGCCTACGCGGTCGTCTGGGCTGACGGTGACGGACAGCCCGTCATCACCATGGAGTCCGCCGAAAACGTGGTCGTTCAATACAAGCCCGGCAGCCGCCGGGAGTTGCAGGCCGCAGCGAAATTCTACACGGACGACTGGGGCCGAGAACACTGCACCCTGTGGTTCACGAACCGGGTATACACCTTCGAGGCCGGCACTTTCAGTTGGACCAACGCAGCCGCCAAGCGCAGCGAGAAAAACCCCCTCGACCAGGTACCGGTCATTCCGCTCAACAACAGGTCTCGGCTCACCGGCGACCCGCTGTCCGACCTGGTTACGGTGCTCCCTCTCCAGGACGCGATTAACAAGATCGTGTCTGACGCCCTTCTCGCGTCCGAGTTCGCGGCCTGGCCGCAACGGTACGTGACGGGCCTTGAGATCGTAGAGGACGCCCAGGGAAATCCTGTGGAGCCCTTCCGGGTGGCCGTGGACAAGCTCCTCCAGGCTGAGGACCCCAATGCCAAGTTCGGCCAGTTTGAGGCCGCCGACCTCGGGAATTACGTCAAGTTGGCGGACATGCTGGTCCAGCACATGGCCAGTTCCTCCCGCATCCCGTTCCACTACTTCCTGAATGGCGGGACGGTCCCTTCCGGCGAGTCGATTACGGCCGCCGAGGCCGGACTCATCGCCAAGACCAGGGAGCGAATGCTCCACTTCGGAGAAGCGTGGGAGCGCGTAATGCGCTTGTGCTTCAAGATCCTCCGGGACAAGCGGGCAGAGGCATGGGGGGCTGAGGTCATCTGGCGCGATCCGGAGAACCGCACCGAGGCCCAGCACATGGATGCCCTTCTCAAGTTGAAGATGATCGGCGTTCCTACGGACCAGCTTCTCTCTGATGCAGGCTACACGCCCCAGCAGATTGCGCGGTTCAAGACGATGCGCGAGGACGATGCCAAGGCCGAAATGGAACTGGCGCGCAAGTACCCCGCGCAGTTCTCTCCCCAGCACGACAATACGGCGCTCGACGCCAAGAAGGCGGCCAGCAAGCCGCCGCAGGGAAACTACGGCAACCAGGCCCGAAAGTCTGCCGGCCTGGTGAAGTAGCACCCTCTCCGGCTCCCACAACCGGGGGCCGCCTTTGAACCCACCGAAATGGATGGACACTATGGCTGACACCCCCTCTGAGAACACTCCTCCGGCTGAGGCTCCCTCGGTCGAGGATCTACAGGCGCAGGTTGAGAAGTGGCGGAACCTGTCCCGTACCAATGAGAAGCGCTGGAACGACACCTCCGCCGAGCTGGAGACCCTGCGGCAGTCGCAGTTGAGCGACGCTGAGCGGGCCATCGAGGCCGCGCGCGACGAGGGCCGCCGCGCGGCCCTGGCCGAGGCCGGCACGCGCCTGGCCGATGCCGAGCTGCGGGCCCAGGCCTCAGCCGCCGGGGTGACCCTGCCGTCCGCTGAGTTCCTGAACATGGCCGCGTTCAGCGGCCCGGACGGGGCCGTGAACTCGGACGCCATCAAGGCGTTCGTCACCGGCCTCCCGGCCGCAAAGTCGGCAGAGCCGGAGTTCGCCCAGGGCCTCGGCCTCGGCCGCCAGGGCGGCAGTGGTGCCGGTCAGCTCACCCGCGACGACCTGTCCCGGATGACTCCCCGGGAGATCAATGCCGCCCGCGCTGCGGGCCTCCTCGATGCCTTGATGCTTGGTCAGATTTAAAGGGCGGAAGCCGTCAACTTCCCCAGCTTCCGCCCCTTCCCTACTACAAGGGCCGTCCTACTGCCTTGGGCCGCTTAAGGGTGGGGAACCAGAAACCCAAACTGGTTGAGGCGGTCGTGATGAAGAATGCCATCGTCGTACCGTCCCAGCCCCACCGAGCTCCCAGGAATGTTGCGGTGATGAGCCCTCCGCTCAGCAGAACCCTGACCCCGAAGCGCAGGTATTCGAGGATCTGAGCGTGTCGCTGAGCAGACCGAGCAAGCTCAATTTCGGAACCGTCAACGCGTTCGAACCGACCGCCCGGAAGCTGTGCAATGTAACCCTCCTTACTCCCCAACGGGTGAAGTTGCAATCCCTTTACCAGACCAGCACTGGCCGGGCTGTCAGCTTTAGTTCCCGACTCTGCCGCGTTCATTTCGGCTGGCACCGGCACTTGTGAGTGGGAACGACTCCGGTGACTACTCATCCTATTGCCTTTCTCTCATTCCTCCTGTTAGTCGCAATTCGGTCCCCGGGGCGGGATCGGCCCACACCGACGCGTCTGCCTGACTGGCCGTCAAGCCGACTGACCAGAGCACGACTTGCTCATGGTAGCCGGTCACCTCGGTCGGCGGGGGCAGGATGTTCAAAGCTCCACACGTTCCAGACCGCCTGCCGCTGATCATCTCTCGACACGAAGAAGCGTTCAGTCGGCGCAAAGCGGCACAGCAAGTAACCTTTAAAATATCTCGCCCTTAACGAAAGGCATTGAATGGCCCTTTACACCCAGGCAGGCAACAACTCCGGCGCTGGCAAGCTCCAGACGACCCCGGGCCAGTTCATTCCCGAGGTCTGGACCGCGCAGCTGCTCCAGGACATTGAGGAGAAGCTGGTTCTCTCTGCCGCCCCTTTCACGAACCGTGATTACGAGGGAGAGTTCCGCCGGTCCGGTGACGTCGTGCGCATTCCGCATTTCGTTGACGGAACCGTCGAGGACAAGGGCATCGTCAAGAGCTATGGCGAGATCGGCGAGGCAGACCACGCCGAGCTGGAATACATGAAGATGACTGTGGCAAAGGGTTCCAGTTTTCACCTGGAGATCGATGCCCTTCACCAGCTCCAGACTCAGGCCGGCATCGACCTGATGACCAACCTGGTCCAGCAGCGCGCCCGCGCCACCGCCCGCGCCATTGACGAACTGGTGGCCCTCACCCTGCTGGCGGCGCTTTCTGGCAAGGACCTGAACGGTGCCGAGGACCGCAACGCCGCAGTTACCGGCCTCCCCGCCCTTGAGCTGGGCGCGATCTCCGCCGTCCAGGCCGCCGACATCAACCAGCCGGCCAAGGAAGTCCTGTCGGTCTACGACTACGTGGTCAGCATGATGGAGACCCTGGACACCCGCTCGGTCCCCGACGACCGGTGGCTGTTCGTCTCTCCGCGGATGCGCTCCCTGCTCCTGCGCGACCCGAAGTTCATCGACGCCAGCAAGCACGGCGGCGGCTCCAGCGTCATCGCTACCGGCCAGATCGGCACCATTCTCAACCTGCCGGTCATCGTGGCGAACGCCCTGGGCAGCCACACCCGCCCGAACTCGCCGGTCATCAAGAAGGGCAACGAGAAGTTCGGATCGGTCGATCTGATGATGGGCGCGACTTCCGCCGTTTCCGTCCTCATGCCGTTTGCTGAAATGGAGGCATACCGACCGGAGAAGAAGTTCACCGGCGCGGTGAAGTCCCGCATCATCTACGACGCGAAGATCTGCCGTCCGGAGCAGCTTCTCGTTGCCAAGGGTGTGGAGGCCGAGATCCGAACTCACAATGCGGACCTGTACGGCCTGGCGGCGTAATGCTGCGCTTCTGCACTGCTGCTGACGTGGCTGTGCGCCTGGGCCGGCCCCTCGCGGACGACGAGGCTCCCCGCGTCGAGGCCCTGATCGAGGATGTCTCGGCCTTCATCGTCGAGTACTGCACGGGAGCGTGGGACCGAGACAACCCGCCCGCCTTGTTCGGTGCCGTTGCTGCTGCCGAGGTGATCCGAGGCCTGTCCGTGACCCCCGGCGTCCTCATGGAGAAGACCGGCGAGCTGGAGGTGCAGTTCGGCGCGTCTGCGGGGGTGCTTGGCCTCTCCCAGCCTGCCAAGGATGCGCTCTCCCGATACCGCCGACGGGTCGGCACGATCACCACCACCCGCACCTAGGAGCCCAGTTGCGAGTCACTCACCTGGTCGAGGTCCGTCGCGCGCCGATCGTCGCGGACGCCTACACCAAGCAGCGCGACTGGGACTCCTCGGTGAAGGTCTGGTCCGGCTGGGCGAGCGTCCAGCCGGACCGGTCCGCTGGCACTCGGTCCCCCGAGAGGGAGACCAACTTCGAGCGCCTAGCCCTGTTCTTCCCTGCGGATGCCGCAGTCGAGGCGGCCGACCGCGTCACCGTGGACGGCATCGTCTACGAGGTCGAGGCTCCGCCGCAGCCCTGGACCCAGCGCCGAGCCATCTCCTATTCCCGAGTCACCGTCTGGAGGACGAGCCGATAGCCAAATTCACGCTCCGAATGCACCGGGCCTGGGAGGACGAGCTCCTCAGCTCCCCCGAGGCCCGCCAGCTGGTAGAGCTCCACACCGCGGACGTCGCCCAGCTGGCCATCAAGGAGGCCCCGAAGGCCAGCCACAAGCGCAACTGGAACTCGATCAAGAACAACATCTCGGCCATGGTCACGCTCTACGACCGTGGCGGCTGGTACGGCCAGGTCGTCATCGAGGCCGACCACGATGTACGGCACGCGATGCTGCAAGAGGAGGGCTGGCGGGACCGGCACGGCCGCCGGCACCCTGGCCGCCTCTACCTCAAGGCCGCGTTGGAGAGGGCAAGAATCGAGTGATCGACGTCGATCCCGTTGCAGTCGTGCACGAGTACCTGGCCGACCGTCCGGAGATTCCGGCCGGGGCCCCCATCGGGGACCTGGTGGGCCGCGAGGTCGGCGACGTGACGGTCTACCTCAACCAGTCCGGGGGTCACCGCATGGTCCGGGACCGGATGGACCGTGCGGACGTCGAGTACGACGTCTACCACCTCGACCGGGCCAAGGCCCGACGGCTGGCCGGCACCGTCCGGGAGCTGCTGCTCGAAGACCTGCCCGGCCGGGACGTCGGCGGGGCCCTGGTCCTCGACGTCACCGAGATCTCCTCTCCCCGCTACCTGCCGGACTTGACGTCTCGGGAACACGTCTACGGCGGAGAGATCACCCTCTTTTACGTGGAGGACTAACCTCCCATTTCTCAGCACCGCATCTAAGCCCCGTGACCGTCTTGGTGCCGGGGCTTTTTTCATGCCTGGAGGCAGCCCCTTTTGAACGATGCCCGCAAGATTCGATTTGCCCCTCACGGTGGAATTTACATGGCCCCGGCTCCGGACGGTACTGCCGGCTCCACGGTCCTGCCGGTGGATCTCGGTGACGGCAACACCGCGCCCGCCGGTTACCAGGGCCTCGGCTATGTGGACGAGGGCGGTGTAACGATCACGCCGTCGATCGAAACCGACCCCGTAAATGTCTGGCAGAGCGCCGTGCCAGTCCTTTACAACGTCAAGTCGGCCGCTTTCCAGATCAAGTGCACGCTGGTCGAGACTTCGGCGGTCACTACCGAGCTTTTCTGGGGCGCGTCCTGGGTTCCGCAGCTGGACGACAAGGGCCAGGAGACCGGAATCTACCGGCTCGACCTGGCAAGCACCCCGGATCTGAATGAATTCAGTTTCGTCGTGGACTGGTCCCACAAGGGGATCCTGTCCCGGGCGGTCATTCCCCGCGCGATGGTCGCCGACCGTGGAGCGATCACGCTTCAGCGTACTGAGGCCCAGAAGTACGAATTGACGATCGATGCGCTGGACCACAGCGGCGATCTCGGCTACGTGCTCACGAACAACAACATCAAGGGCACCGGCCCCACGCCGCCGAACCCCGCCGGCTGATCAGTTGGCCGCCCTTGCCGGGGAGGGCTCGTAGTCCCCGGCCCCCAACCACCAACACCTGTACTGGAGTTGCGCATGCCCACCGCCAAGAAGACCACTGCCGATGCCGCCGTCGAGGCGGCCCAGGCCGAGGCCACCGAGTCCCCCACCGTTTTCGAGTACCTGGGGATCGAGTTCACCGTTCCGCCTTTCCTGGACATTCCGATGGATCTACTGGAGGCCACTGACGAACTGGAGGCCGTCCGGATCGTCATCGGTGAGTCGAAGTGGGCGGAGTTCCGCGCTGCCCGCCCGACTATTCGTGACTTCCGTAACCTCTCCGAGCTGATCAACAGGGCTCAGGCCGGCTCGGGAAACTGATCCAGGTCCTCGGGGTGATCCGGCAGCACCCCGAGGAACTCGAAGCGGATCTGATGGAGTTCTTCGGCCTTGATCTCCTGGACGTCTGGCGCGGCCGGCTGTCCCTCCGCCGAATCCACGTCTGTGTTCTCAGCCTCATGGCGAAGCCCGGGCGCTCCACGCTGCTGGCGGCGATGGACGAATCAACACGGTGGGGCTCTGCGGAGTACCTCCTCGCCCGCGTCTCGGACGCCATGGAACTGAACAACTACCTGTTTCTGAAAGCGAACTCCGAGAAAGCGGACGACCTTCCGCTACCTGTCCCGCTCCCCCGTCCTGGCGAGCCGGAGGCCGAAACACCGGAACTCGAATTCGCTTCCAGCGCTGAACTGTCTGACTTCTTCGCCCAAATGAGTAGCCTTTAGGGAGGCGACCGTATGGCAACCAGTCGCGGACCTATCAAGGTCGGCAGCGGCTACATCGAAATCAACACCCGCCTTTCCGAGGAGACCATCCGAAAATTCCGCTCGGAGATCACCAAGGAGATGGAGCGGGCCGGCCAGCAGGCGGAGAAGGCATTTGCCAGCGGCATGGCCAACCTCCCCAAGGCCGCCGCTGCGGCGGCCAAGAAGGCAAGCCAGGCGATCGAGGCCGAAGCCAAGGACTCCGCCGAGACCCTGGCCGCGATCGAAGCCCAGCTCACCCGCCAGTACGGCGAACAGGCTGTACGGCGCTTCCGCGAAGCGCGGCAGCTCGAAGAGCAGAAGCAGGCCCTGGCCGAGGAGACGTCCAGCGTCACCCGGGCCGCCCTGGCGGCCACGGTCCGGCAGACTCAGCAGCAGGAGCGGGAACAGGTCGCGTCGGTGCGACGGGTCGCCGCGGAGCGCCAACGCGCGCTTGAGGACGAGGCCCGGATGGATCGGGAGATCGCCGCCACGCAGGCTCGTCTCGAACGGGAGCGCCAGGCGCGGATCCTGGAGACCGCCCGAATCCAGCGGGACGCCCAACGAGCGGCGATCCAGGGGCAGTTGGAGGAGACGAGTGCTCTCCGGGCCAGCTTGAATCAGCAGCTGGACGCCGTACGTCGCAACATGCGCGAGGTCCAGGCGGAGCACACGTCCAGCGTCACGGGCATCCGCAAGGGCTGGCAGTCGCTCGCCGGCGACGTCGAGCACGTCGGCACCACCGCTACCGAGCTCGGGAACCTGGTCACCCACAACGTGATCGCGCCCCTCGGCCTGGCAGCCGGCGCGGCGGCCACTTTCGGCATCAAAAGTGCCGATGCCATGATTCAGGCCCAGACTGGCCTGAAAGGCATGGGAATTGAGCTAAGGGACGTCAATTCCCTGCTGGAGCAGATGACTCAGTACGGCATTCAGACCCCGTACTCCGTCAATGACATGCTCACCTACGCGACCCGCTATGCGCGGGCCAATGCCTCGCACAACGACGCAATGGAGTCGAAGGATCCGCTCGTAAGGGCAGAGGCTTCACGGAGCGTCGCCCAGCGGTCTGCCGACATGGTCAAGATGATCGGCGACTCCGCCGCTTACGGCGGCATCCTCGATCCCACGATGGTTTCTCAGGGCATGTACGCCCTGGAGGTCATTCAGGACATGGGCCGTACTCCGCTGCGAAACCTGAAGCAATTGGAGAGGGCCACCGGCATTCCCAGTCAGCAGATTGCCAAGCTGATGGGTTTCCGGGACCGCCCGTACACCTCGGCCGAACTCGACGCCATGAGGGAGTCCGACAAGAAAGAGGGCGTCTCCCGGGAACTCCCGGTGACCAACGAGGCATCGTCCCAGATGATGGCCTTCATGGCCGATGCCAAGAACACCGGCGGAATCTCGGGCGAGACCCTGATCCAGAAGCTTTTGGAGCACTGGCGCGACCCGAATCTCCAGATCATGGGTGCCGCTTCTCGCATGGGTTCGGCGACCATTTCTGGCCGCATCGAGCAGATGAAGGAAGCCGGACAGTACAAGCTGGGCCAGCTCTTCTACACGAAGGACAAGGAGGGGGCTTACCAGTATTCCGGCCTTGGCCAGGCCATCATGGGGAAGCAGATTCAGGACGAGAATGGAACGCGTTTCGAGGGCGGCCTCCTCAGTGACGCTAAGGAAATCGGGAAGAACGTGTTCCCGTTCCTCCAGCAGGTTCTTGAGCAGACGATCGAGGGCCTGACCAAGTTCACGGGCTGGGTGAAAAAGATATCCCAGTACCTGGAGGACCATCCGGCGCTCACGGAGATGATTGCCAAGGCAGCGAAGTTTGCGGCTTTGATGGCTCCGGTCCTTCTCGGCCTCGGCGCGCTCGGGAAGATTCTCGGCAAAACGATGAAGCTTTTGGACACCTTTGTTGCCACGCCCGCAGCAGCGGCGTTCAAGGGGGCCCGTGGGGCGGTCCGGACGGGCCGGCAGGCGGCCAGCGCCGCATTCGGCTCCCGTACCGACGAGGACGGCAACCGGACCACCGTCCGCAGCCGCTACCGGGACACCCGCACCCGCCTGCGCGGCGGAGACACCCGCGGACCTCTGACCCGAGCTGCTGATCGAGTTACAGGCCGGAACACCCAGGAGGACCGAGCGCGCGGCCAGATGCGCGATCTGGAGCGGCAGATCCGGGAGACCGAGCAGCGGTCGGATGCCCTCCGGACGAGCCTCCGCGAGGTCAGTTCCGTGTCGATGCGCGAGCTCGCCGGGCAGCTGGCGGGGAGCGCCGGCGGCCGGTCCGTGTCCAGCGCGGCTCAGGATGCCGAGCGCCAGGTGCACCAGATCCAGACCCAGGGCCTAGACCCGCTCAACCGGGTCAGCCTCAACCACGTGCAGAACGAGCTGACGGGGACCCGCGAGCGGGCCACTCAGCTGGAGAACACGATCCGGAACATCCACTCCGCCGTCACCAGCCTCGACGGCCGGAACCTCAACGCCCTTACGGGAGAGTTCCGTTCGGTTGATCGAGCTGCCACCGACCTGTACGAGAGGATCGGTCAGGGCACCGGGGCCGGCAGTGTGGCCGGCCGTGTCGGGCTCCTCAACGGCCGCTCGCTGAGCGGGCTCAAGGACGAGTTCCAGCACGCCGACAGCGCTGCTACCGCGCTGTTCGAGCGCATCGGGCAGGGCACCGGCAGTGGTTCCGTCGCGGGACGGGTCGGGCTCCTCAACGGCCGGACTCTCTCCGGCCTTAAAGGCGAGTTCGACGGCGTGCACAACGCCGCCACCGGGGCCTACGAGCAGGTGGGCCAGGGCACCGGAGCTGGTTCCCTCGCGGGTCGAATCGGGCTGCTGAACAACCGCAGTTTGAGCGACGTCACCAAGAAGGTGGACGGGCTTGCGGAGAGCCTGACTACCGCCAGCGCCGCAGCTAAAGCCCTCGACGGCGCGATCGACAACGTCTCCAAGCGGGCCCCGGGCGGCGACAAGGCCGGTCCGACGAAGAAGACCCGGCTGAGTACCGGCGGCATCATCCCCGGCTACCAGCCGGGGGTGGACACGGTGCCGGCTCTCCTCTCCAGGGGCGAGGCCGTCCTCCGCCCGGAGGTCACTGCGGCCCTCGGTGCGGAACGAATCAATTCGTGGAACGCTGCGGCCCGAAAGGGCCAGATCGCGCGGTACTCCAAGGGCGGAATCGTCGGCCAGCTCCGGGGGATCAAGGACGCAATTCAGACGTTCAACATTCTCCCGATCGGCGAGGCCGCATTGGCGACCATGGCCTACGACTCCACCACGGACGAAATCGGAGGCGATACCCGGAGGGGAATGCTCGGCGTCACCTCCCTCTCTGACAGGTGGCTGGGCTCCCAACTGGCGGACCGTTTCCGAGGAATGTACCAGTTCACCGCCCGGGATTCCTGGGGCTACATGAAGAAGATTCCCACCGCCGTAGGCCAGGCGATCGGCATTCTGGGCGGCGCGGTGGGCCCGACTTTGGGTGACTATTTCTGGGATGACGTGTGGAAGGGCCAGTGGAACATCGTCGATCGAGGAGGGAAGTTCCTTGACGACACCTTCTCGTGGAAAACCGTGACGAGTGTTTTCGGGGACCTCTTCGGCGGACTCTGGGATTCTGTCAAGGCCATCGCCGGGACAGCGAGCGATCTGGTGACGCACCCGATAGACACCGTCTCCGGGGCATTCGATGCGATCTGGGAAATCGGGTCGTCCGAGATTGACGGACTGGTGGACATGGTCCGTACCGCCAAGCAGCTCTACGAATCCCCGCTCGACTATGCCGGCCAGGTCTTTGGCGATATGTACGACACGGCCAAGGAGGCCCTGCCGAACACCGACGGGCTGTTCGACTTTTCCCCCGACCGGAAGGTTTCGCGGAACAAGCCAGATTTCTCAAAGATCTTGAGTGGCGGCGACACCCCGGACGGCGATCCGATCCGGCGGTGGACACCGCTCGTTCAGCGCGTGCTCGGGGAACTCGGCCTTTCCGGCTCGTACACGGATCTGGTGCTGCACCGAATCGGCGTCGAGTCCGGCGGCAACCCCCAGGCCATCAACACCTGGGACTCCAACGCACAGGCGGGCACCCCGTCCCAGGGCCTGATGCAGACCATTCCGGCTACGTTCGCGGCCTACGCTGGCCCGTACCGGGATCTCGGCATCATGAATCCCCTCGCCAGCATCTACGCCGGCCTGAATTACGCAGTGCACCGCTACGGCTCCAAATGGACCGAGGCTCTGGCGGGAAACAAGGGCTACTGGACGGGTGCCCTCTCCGCTTCGCCGGGCTTGCGCCTGGTGGGCGAGAACGGTCCCGAACTGGTGAATTTCCGGGGCGGTGAACGAGTCTATAACGACCGCGCGACAGCCCAGATGTTCCGGGGCCGGCGGTACGAAATCCACGTTCACGAGGCCAAGAGCGAGGACACCACCCAGGCCACCTTCCGAGCCCTCCAGCAGATGGAGGCGCTGTACGGAATCTAGCTAGAAGGAGAACGTATTGCCGATCCCCGCAGTAAAACGACTCGTAGACGGGAGCCAGCCGCCGCCGCGGCCCGGCCCCCCACAGCGGGTGCATTGGCAGCACACCTACGCCAGCATCACGGGCAGCAATGGTGAGGGGGAGGAAATCCCCCTCACCGGCTACTCAGGCAACCGGTGGCCGGCCATCTTCATGCAGGACGGGGCCACCGGCCTGGACACCCCGCCCTACGAGCTGCATGCCGACGACTCCCCGAACCTCGACGGAGGCCTGTTCCGGGGCGTCCGGGCGACCCAGCGGGAGATCATGATCCCGGTCTACATCTACGGAATCGACCGTCGGACCCTGCTGGAGCAGAAACGGGAACTCGCCCGGGCCCTGAATCCGAAGAACGGATATTGCGTCCTCAAGTTCACGGAGTCCGATGGACAGGCCCGATACCTGAACGCCTACTACAAGGGCGGAATGGAGGGCAACGAGTCCTCCGACCAATCCGGTTTCCGCTGGATCAAATACGCGCTGCTGTTGACGGCCTACGACCCCTGGTTCTACTCCGACGAAATGCGGGTCGCCAAATGGTCGTTCGGCCAAGGCGTCCCGTTCCTCGGCCGGCCCTTTCTCCCTCTGCGCCTCAGTGAGGGCTACAAGTCGGCCGTGACGCTCCCGGTGTACAACCCGGGCGACGTCGAGGCGTGGCCCGTCTGGGAGATCAGCGGGCCCGTGAAGTCCTTCCGGATCACCTCGCAGACGGGGCAGAAGTTCGGAATTCCGTCGGCCACCAGCGGCGGCGACGTGATCGCCCTGGGCCGGACTCTGCGGATCGACACCCGCCCCGGCGTGAAGACGCTCAAGGACGACCGCGGAACGAATTATTACCCCGATATGGAAGCGGACCCGAAGTTGTGGAGCATCCCGTCCGGGGACAGCACGATGACTGTGGACGTGGTGGCCGGCAGTGGCCAGGCCACGGTCACGCTCACGTTCAAGCCGCGATACGACAGCTACTAGAAGGGAGGTCGGTTGGGGTATCGGATAGAGGTCCGCGACAGAAACCTGAGGCGTGTCGGCGAAATCGACACGTGGATCAAGCTGGATTTCACGGTCCGGTTCAGCCAGCAGGGGAGTTGGATGCTGCTGATCAAATCAGGGACCGAACAGGCTGATCTCCTGGAAAAGGGAGGCGGCGTCGCCATATTTCAGGACGGCGTTCCCGAGCCGGTGCTCACCGGGCAAATCGAGTCCTTTCAGAACTACTGGACCGTCCAGCAGCACACCGAGGGGGGCAGCCTCTACGTGGGCGGGCGGTGCGACAACAAGATTGCGTACAGCCGCCTGGCCTGGCCGGACTTCGATCGGCCGATCTCCCAGCAGTACAAGGCCCCGGAGTCCCGGTCCGTTTCCGGCCCGGCCGGCGGACTGATCTGGAAAGAGCTGAACCGCTCCGTGGGCGGCGGCGCGCTGCCGGACCGCCGTCTCCCGGGCGTCACCACCGGGGACACGAACCTGATCGGATCGCAGGTCGCGGACTCGCTCCGGTTCGACCTGATCGGCACCAAGCTGGAGGAGTGGACGGCGGGCCGGGACGTCGGTTACCGATTCGTTTACAATCCGAACACCCGCAAGATCGACCTTCGGATCTACCAGCCCCGGGACCTCTCCAAGAAGATCCGATTCAGTAAGGATCTGGGGAATCTGCGGGAATTCGTCTGGACGCTCACGGCCCCTCGCGTGACCCGAGTCATCGTGGCCTGCCAAGGCGATGGGGCCGAGCGGTACATCTACCAACAGGTGGACGCCGAGGCCGAATACGAGTGGGGCGTCTCGATTGAACAGTTTGTGGATCGCCGGGATCTCCCCCTTAAAACCGATCCGGCTACCGGCCTTCCGATGAAGGCGACCCCTGACGTCGCAGACGCGGATTTCGAGAACGCAAAGAAGGCGGTGATCAGCGCTGCTGAGACGGTGCTCACCGAGGGGGCGAAGAACGGCAATTTCCAGATTTACCCGATCGACACTCCCCAGTGCACCTTCGGCCGTGACTATTTCGTCGGGGACATTGTGACCGTCAGTATTGACGGCACCGAGTACACGGACATTCTCCGTGAAGTCGTGATCTCCGTCGAGGACGGCGGCAAGACGACGTCGGTAGCGCCGAAAATCGGCGACCAGGGCACCGGCAACCCTCTGAACTTGTACAAGACCGTGTTCGAGCTGCGCGAGAAGCTCCGGCGACTGGAAGCAAGGAAGTGATGAATTAATTGGGTGAGACCAGCTACCCGTTTTCTGCGACGAGTTCCACCGGCGGCAGCGAAATGGTTTCTCAATTGCAGTGGCAGAAGATGAACCACATGCAGGGCGACCGGATCGACTTCCGGCTGACAGCCGCCACGTACGCCACAGGTGCATTGCCCTTCGCGGCTAAGGTCCTGAATGGGAAGACGGTGGAAATCCAGCCCGGCCGGGCGATCGTCGGCGGCTTCTTCTACGAGCTGGACGCACCGTTGACGGTCGCCATCGCAGCGAACCCCGGTGACAAGGCGAGGTTGGACACCATCGTTCTGCGGGCTGACATGGCCAAGGGCAGCGTCAACCTGGCGGCGGTGCAGGGCCAGCCGGCGGCCCAGCCCATCGCGCCACAGCCTCTGCGCGTGCTGGGGCAGGTGTGGGAGATGGTCCTCTATGAGGTCCAGGTACCAGCCGCCAACGGCGCGGTAGTTCTTTTCGCCAGGCTCCAGTTCGACGCGCCGCCCCGGATCCATTCTCCCTGGAACTCCGGGGACACGGCGAAGTTCATCGAGCCGAATTCATTCATCTACGACCTGAACGTCAACGGCGGTGGCAGCCAGCGGGAGCAGTTCCGGGGACGGGATGGCCTGGTGACCGCCCGCGACCTCGGCGGAATGCGAACCTTCACCACCACCGTGGGCAACGTGAATTTCCAGCCGGCCGCAGCAGACCGCGTAGTCCGCTGGCGCTGGATCGCACCGAACGTCGTGTATTTCGCTATGCGAGTGTCCAACACTTCCGGCAACGACATTCAGTGCACCAACGGGAACTGGTACATCAACCTGGAATTGCCGCAGCCCGTGAACGGAAAAGCAACCGGCGCTTTCACCGGCTACGTGGAGAACACCACGTGGGCCGGCGGCTACCCGTACATGACTCAGGTCGTAGCCATGCCGTGGGCCGGGGACACCGCGACCGTTCACTGTTTCACGCCGAGCCGCAAGGCTGCGGGCGAGGGGATGAGCGGCCTGGACAAGATTCCGGCCCGCTCGAATCTGTACCTCTCGGGAACGTACGAATCCACGTCATTCGCCTATTAAGGAGGCCATTTGGCACGCAACATCTTCGGTGGCACCGCCGCCGACGTCGCTGAGACCGTGGACGGCGCTCGTGTGCCGGGCGCGGTAGGAACGGTGTGGGACGGGCCGTCCGACGGGGCCCGCCAGCTGCTCGACCTCCAGTCCGCCGACGGCGGCCCGATCACTCAACTCGTCGCGGACTCAAGGGGGTTCGTCGCCCCCTTTCTCGGCCCGGACGGAGTAGAGCGGGTCTGGGTCGATTTCGGGGCCGGCCGCGTGGCCCTGCTCTCCGGCTCGACCGGCGAGCACCTGGCCGCGCACCTGGTGGCACCTGATCCCCACGGCACCGCGGCCTCTGTCCAGGCGATGCGAGGCGTCCCGAACGGGTTCGCCGGCCTCGACCAGGCCGGCCAGGTCCCCGTACAGCAGCTGCCGACCGATGGCCGGTACGCGCCCGCCGGGGCGACCGGTGTCTACGTGCCTCCGGGCTGGGGCCAGCACTGGCGAGCGAAGCGCGACGCCGCGCAGGCCGGAAAGGGAACGGCCGTCGTCGCGGCCGTCGGCTCCAGCTCGACCCAGGGCCTCTACTCCGGAGACCTGCTGACGGACTCGTACGTGTCGAGGATCCGAACCTCGCTCCAGGAGTCCTTCGGCGACGGCGGCAGCGGCTTTTTCGCCGCCTCGCGCAGCCTCACATTTTTCGGGGCCTCTCCGACGTCCAACGCCTGGAACAGCCTCCCCGGCAACTTGGTGCAGACCACCGGCACCTGGAGCAACGGAAACGTCTTCGGCCCGGGCGCTCAGTACATCTCGACCACGGCCAACGGCGCTACCGCCGCATTCAAGGTCCGGGGCACCACGATCCGCGTCTACACCATGTCCGGCGGCGGCCGGGTCGGCTTCACCTACGCCGTGGACGGCGGCACAGCCGTGCCCGTTGCGGACAGCGGCACCCCCAGCATCCAGGTCACCACGATCACCGGCCTGCCGGCCGGCAACCACACTGTCACCCTGGCCCACAACGGCGCGGCCGGCTCGTCCCTCGCGGTCTGCGGTGTTTCCGGTGAGAACTCGTCGGGCGTCATCGTCAACAATTTCGGCGTCTCCGGTGCGCAAACTGGAACCTTTGCCGCACCTACGGCCGAGACCTACCAGCCTACGACGTGGAACGGTGGGCCCGATTATCCCTGCGACCTGCTGATCTATGCATTGGGAGCCAATGACGCATCGGCCGGTATCGCAATCGACACCTACACCGCGAATCTGCGCAAGTTTCTGAGCACGGTAAAGGACGGAAAGTCGGTCAGCGGAGCAAAGGCGTCCGGCGACACCGACATTCTCATCCTGATGCAGCACATCGGCAATTACGACCACACAACCACCCCGAGGTGGCACGACTACTGCGACCGGGCCCGTGGAATAGCTGAGGCGTATGGCGCTGCTTTCGTCAGCCTCTGGCCCATGGGCCGGAATTCGTGGAACAACTGGAATTCTCTGGGCTTCTGGGGCAACGCCGCAACCCCCGGCGGCGGCCCCGGCGCGGACCCGATCCACATGAGCAATGCGGGACACGAGTTCACCGCCAATGCGATTCTGCCGATTCTCACCAGCTAGGAGGCCCTCTGACTGCCACTGACCTGCTCGGCTACGCAGCCACCGCAGCCTCTCTGGCTGCCGCCATCGCCACCATTCGCGCGGCATGGTCCCTGAATACCGCCCAGGTGTGGAAGGGCGAGGCGGAGGCGCAGAAGACCCGCGCCGACCGCCTACAGAGCGACATGAATGAAATCAAGGAACGCCTGACCAGAATCGAGGCAGAAAACCAGCGCCTGATCGAGCTGCTGACAGCCATCGACCCCTCCAGGATTCCGCACCTACACGTCTGACAGCCCCTCTACCCGGGGGCCGGCCAACCGGTCGGCCCCCTTTTTCATGCACACGCACAGGAGTGATGAATTAATTGTCTCAGGCCGCCGACGTACTGAGCATGGCCCGAAGTCAGGTCGGCTACCGAGAGGGCCGCTACGGCTCCGGCAGCTACAACAACGACCAGAAGTATTCGAAGGAAGTTCCGGGCCTTGAGTGGTCCAACTTTCAGCCCTGGTGTGCGACTTTCTGTTCCTGGGTCGCCATGCGGGCGAGCGTCTCCCACCTTTTCCCTCGCACTGCTTCCTGCCTGACCGGGGTTGCCTGGTTCAAGGACAAGGGCCGGTGGTCCGCCTATCCGGCCATTGGTGCCCAGGTCTTCTACGGGAACAACGGCGGAACTCACACCGGACTGGTCTACGCCTACGACGCGGATTACATTTACAGCATCGAGGGAAATACCAATGATTCCGGCTCTCCGGAGGGCGTCGGTGTCTTCCTCCGAAAGCGCGCACGCCGCGACGGCTACGTGTATGGCTACGGCCTCCCGGCCTACGCGGAGGGCGTGACCACTGCCGACCCCGCGCTCAAGGGCCGGGCGGGCTTCGCCTACTCGGCGACCGCGAGCGACCCGAACGGCGGCAGCTCGGGCACCAGCGCCCGGACCGTGATCGTGCGGGCCGGCCAGACCCTCGGAGCGATCGCGGCGGCGGCCGGAATCTCGCTGGCCTCTCTGCTGTCCGTCAATCCGGATCTCCAGTCGCACCCTGACGTGATCCACCCCGGGGACACGGTGACGATCCCGCCGACGGCACCGACCCAGCCGCCGGCCACCTCCCCGAGCACCAGCACCCCGCCGGCCTCCGGCTCCGGCTCGAACGCGGGCTCCAGCTCCTCCGTGCCGTCGTTCCCGGGCACCCCATTCCGCTACACCGCCGGCCGAGCTCCGGTCTACAGCTCGGCCGTGAAGAAGTGGCAGGCCCAGATGGCAGCCCGCGGCTGGTCCATCTCCGTGGACGGCTACTACGGCCCCGCGAGCGCCAGCGTGGCCAAGCGGTTCCAGGCCGAGAAGGGGCTCATGCCGGATTCCGTGGTTGGCCCGCTCACGTGGCGGGCGGCGTGGACCGCCCCCGTCACCTGATCGAGTGAACGGCTCACCTACCGTCGGTCAGCGGTGCTACGGTCTTTCTTGTCTGACCGAGGCACCATCGCAGTGCAGCGTGAGCGAGGTTGGGAACAACCACTTCACGATTCTCCTCCGAGCCCTGTGCACAGGGCTCGGCACCATCGGATTGAAGCGCAGCACCTTCGGACGTCAGCAAGATTTGGACGTCGAACACCCTCCTCGGTCGGATGCTAGAGGCCCCTCCACTTCGGTAGAGGGGCCTCCGGCATTTCCGGCCTGGCAGCGTGAACTCACCGTGCCGGCCCGATCACCTGATCCCGTCACTAGATGGCCCTCTCACTCGCCGAGGGGGCCATTCCCATTTCCCCAGCCCCTCTTCCCCCCTAAGGACTTTGCGAATGAATGAATTCATCTCCAAGCACGGTGTCCGGCTCCTGGCCGTCGTCGCGGCCCTGGTCCCGCTGCTGGTGACCTCTCTCCCGGGCATCCCGTGGGAGGCCCTGGCGGCCGTCGTCGCGGCCCTGCTCGGTGCCGGTGAAGTCGCCCAGCGGCATGAGGACTCCAAGACCTCGACTGCGCTTCACACCACCGCCCCGTGGGACGCCGCCGCTGCGGCTCAGGCCGAGCTGACCGAGCTGGAGCTGTCCAAGCGCCCGACCGCCGACCCGACTGCCTGAGGAGACCGCCATACAGACCACCGCCTACGACCGGTACGCCCTGACTCCGCCGTCCGCCTGGATCGGGCGTGAATGGGTCCTGACCCGCACTGACGCCGAAGGGCGGTACCTGCGCGGCGTGATCCTCGACGTCCGCGCCGGTGAAATCCAGGTGCTGACGCCGGCCGGCGTCAGCTGGTGCGCCACAGACAAGGGCACCCTGGCGAGGGCGTGAACCGTCCGGTAAAACTAAAAAGAAGCCCCCTCCCGTCTCCGGGAGGGGGCTCTTTGCCGTGCTCAAACGCCTTACTGCGGTTGTCAGTTCGCCTTAGCGTACGCGTCGTACACGTGCCCCGGAATGCGGCCCCGGTTAGACAGCTCGATGCCGTTCGACGCGGCCCAGGCGCGCACTACGGTGGCGTCTGGGGTGACCACCGCACGGCGGAACGCCTTCCCGTTTCGGGCCTGTCGCCGGCCGCTCTCGACGTACGGGGCGAGAAGCTTGCGCAGCTTCTTCGCGTTCTTCTCGGTCAGGTCGATCTCGTACGACTTCCCGTCCAGGCCGAAGTGGACGGTTTCGGCGGCCTCGCTGCCGTCCAGGTCGTCAGTGAGGGTGACGACAACACGCTGAGCCATGGGGGGCACTCCAGATCTACGGGAACAACTACTCGCATAGTACAGGTCGGTACTTCGCCTTTGCGCAAGTTATTCCCATTCACAGATTCACAGCGTCGGTCGCAGACAACTGCTTCGGGTTTTCTGACAAGTCCCTGTGTGCCCTTGGCTGCATCTGCCCAAAGGCGGCCCGCTGGCCGTCACTCTCACGGACGACCCCCCAGCCAGGACCCTTGCTTCGACCGGACGGCTGTGCAACAGTGCCGCTTGCACCTGCTCTCCGCGCTAGCGGAGGTCCCCCTTTGGAACATGGCGTCAGGACAGCTCGTCTGTCTGACTGACCTCCCCGCAAGCGCGGGGGTCACCTACCGGGAACCCGCTGACCCTGGAGTTGATGTTGCCTCACCCTCTTAGCTCGGTCCGCAACCGGATCGACTCTGACGCCGACTACACGGTCAAGACCCTGGCATCTGCCACCGGCTACAGCCGGAGTCACATCAAGACCCTGGCCCTGGCAGGTGACCTGCCCGGGACGACAAGGCCGGGAGTCGGGTACCGCTGGGCAGGCAAGGATGTGCTGGACGCAATCAACGAAGGGGCCGCCAACCCCGATTTCGACCACGACAAATACGCGCCTTCTTCACTGTGGCGGATGGGTTGCAGGTGCAGCGACTGCGCGAATGAGCATCTCGCCGATCTGCGAAAGTGGCGACGCGAAATTTCGCAAAGAGATTTTCCGGAGCCGCTTCAAAAGCGGCTCTTGGCGCTGGTCGGGGCTGGTACCTCGGTGAAGGAAGCTGCCGAACTGCTTGGATTGACCTCAGTAAGGGTGTACGCGGAAGCGCGGGTCGATGAGGAGTTCGGGGCGCTCCTCGACAAGGCTGCGGAAGCTCTGTGCGTAGACGCGGCCGACCACCGGTGCGGGACACCTACGGGGTACCGCCGGTTGGCATGCCGAGGGACGGCATGCCGGCTGGCGCACTCACCCGTGACCCGGTGACGACGGCCCAACTCTCTTGAGCACACGCGGCAGGGCATAGCCGCCCGGTCCCCTTCGGGGCCGGGCGGCCTCCTCGCTCAGCGGTCCAGTACGGTCATCCGCTGGAGGTACGTCCAGTTCTTCCGCCCCGTCTCCACCTCTTCGTAGTGGACCAGCGGCACCATGGGCCGGCTGACGTTCATCACACGAATCCGCCCGGTCCAGTCGCTCACATCAGTCGTGATGCGGACAGTCACCTCAGCGCCCAAGGTGAGGCGGTCGTCAATAGCGGTTCCCATGCTTGCTCCTTGTTCATCGGCTTGTCTCGCGCTGTCTGGCTCGGCCACTCGTTGGCTCCGCTGCCGGATCTGCGCCTTTGTCGCTACTCACTGCGGCTGCGCCTCTCACTCATTCACCGCCCGCGCCACGGTAGCGGCCCGCGCGGGCGCTTCGCCGGTCATCAGTCTTTCCACTCCCCATCGGCCCACTTCACGGCCAGGGAGGCGAAGCGCCCCCGGACGCCGGTCCGGGGGCGCTTCTGCTTCGGCATGCTGCTGGGGGCCGCCCGGGCCGCCAGAGGCGGCCCGGCTGCTTCGGGTTGAGCCCTGTCCGGGGCGGTCACTCCGTGCACCAGTCGGAAACCTTCCGGGCCCACCAGGCTCGCGCCGTCGCGGTGATGGCGTTCTCCGCCATGTAGACCCAGTTCTCCGGCACAGGCCCGACGCTTCGCGGCCGGCCCTGCTGCGGCTCATCCTCGGCCCGGTCCTGCTTGTCCTCGACCGCAGGCACCTGTTCCGGCCCAGCCGTCAGGGCGTTGAGGACTCCCATCCCCTCCAGCTCTTCCACCAGTGGCAGCGGTGCCCACCAAAGCCGGGAGTCGAGCATGACCGTGGCCAGCACCTCATCCGTGCTCAGGTCGTAGATCTCGTATCGGCTCTCTCCGGTGTAGGTGATGCCCGCTCGGGTCTGCATGGTCGGTTGTGGGTTCCGCCGATCGGCGCGACCGCCGTACAAGATCCGAGCCTTCTGCCCCCGCAGCCTGTAGGGCAGCTCTCGCAGCTCTGTGTTCCGCCACTCAGGCTCAGAAACCTCCAACTCCGGTTCATGCTTGGGCTGCTCAGCCTCGGCCGGGTCCTTGGCGACCTGGCCTCCGTTCGCCTTGCTGGCGGCCCAGATCCGGGTGTTGCTGTGCAGGGTAGTCAGCACCTCGCACGTGCTTATGTCCACCAGATCGTTGTGCCCGCCGCTGCCGCGCCTCCACCGCACCAGCACCAGCGGGCCGCCCTGGTCACACGGACCCTTCGCCGGCCCGCCGTAGTAGACGTACCCCCGTCCGCTCACGCTGCTCACGGTGACGGACTCCCAGTGCCGGACCGGCTCAGGCCCGGGGGCCTGGATCTCGTCCTCCTCCGGCTTCTTTTGACCCTGGTCCGCGAGAGCCCACCACGCCTTGGAGTAGAGCGAGGCCGCGTGCACCACCGTGTCGCCCACCGACAGGTGGATGTGGCTGATGCTCCGCTTCACCGTCACCAACTGCGGGGCGGCAGCGCCGCCCTGGTCGTCGCCGCCGAACCAGACCTGCTGACCGCTGGTCAGCTCGTGCAGCCATTCCCACACCAGCTCGGGGGTCTGCTCGACCGCCGACTCCACCGCGCTCGGCTTCGGTTCCGCGTTGCCGGCCTCGAACTCGGTGATCTCCCGCAGGGCTTCCGCGTAGACCGGCCCGTAGGTCTCCAAGAACTTCCGGCCAGCCCGCTGCGGCGCGGAGGCGTCCTGTCGGGTTGCGGCCTCGGCCTGCTTGAGCAGCCACCGCAGGGCTTCCGGACGAACCCGGCCGGTGCCGCCGGTGCTGGACCAGGCGCACGCCTTGAGGTCAGCCAGGGTCTCGGGGTCGTCCTTCAACTGCCAGTACTGCTCAGAAATGCTCCGGCCGATGCTGGCGGGCATCTTGAACTCGAATCGCCGCTCTCGCGGGTCTTCGGGGATGTAGTCCAGCTCATGGCGGATGAGGGTCGTCTTCGCGGCCACCACACGGCTGTTGTTGCCGTCGTTCAGCCACCCCCGAGCGATTTCCAGCGCGACCCCGAGCGCTCCATTGGTGACCCACACGGTGGTGGAGTTGTTCGAGCGCCCCATCCGCAGTTCCTTGCATGCCGTGATCAGGTCGTGGTGGTCGTCCGTGTCCGGCGTCAGGTAATCGGTGATGTGCTTGCGGAGAGCCGCGTGAAGGTGCATCTCAATTCGTCCGGCAGTCACAATCTTCTCCTTGGGAGTCTTTTCGCCCTCTTGGCTGTCCATGAGGACTTTCAGGCCAGGTACATTCAGCACTTCGCGGCACACGTCGCAGTCGCATTCGTGGCGCATGCAGAAGCAGCCGCCGTCATCACACAGGCGGTCGGGTCCGTGACCGGTCCCCCGGTCGTAGTAGGTGGGATAGAGCACATGCTCACGGTCGCACTTGTGGCCGTGAGGAAGCGGAATTTCCATGCAGGGAGCAACAGAAAGCCGGGCCGACTCCTTATCGGAGAATGCGGCCCGGCATTCGGTGCACTGCAAGTAGCCCTGCGGTCGTCCTCGAAGTTGATGCCTCACAGCAGGCTGAGGAAGGGGTTCGAGTTCGCGGCCGGCGCGGGCGCGGGCTTCGGTGCCGACGGCCTACGGGTCGCCGGCCTGGCGGTCGGCCGGGCCGACCGCTTCGCGGCGGCAGGCTTCCGGGGGACCGTGGCCCGAGCGGGGGCCGCGTGGTCCACAACTCGCTTTCGGGTCAGCTCAGTTCGGGGGGCGATCTCCGGGGCGCGCTCCGGCACAACCACCACGACCGATTCCGCGGGTGCCCGCTTCTCCGGTTCCGGGGCCACCTTCGCAGCCGGGTCGATCAGCCGATACATGGTCGGCTTGGCACCGCGACCGGCCGTCTCCGCCTTGTACACCTCGACGTCCGGCATCCGCTCGACTGCCGCCCGCAAGCTGGCGGCCGTGACCCTGGATCCCAGGGCCCGGAGCATGACCGTGCTGTTGGCCTCCCCCTCGTAGCGCTCCAGCACCTCGCGCACCAGGTCCTCAGTGCTCTTGACCGGCTTGGTCTTCTGGTCGGCAGCCTCCCGGACCAGCTTCTCCACAGACGCCATGGAGTAGGAGACGAAGGCCCAAGCCGACTCGACGGCCTTCCGCGTGATCTTCGTTCGCCGGGTGGTGGCCGTGAGGACGGCCGCAATCCGGTGCACCTGTTCGGCGGCCCTCTCCATGTAGGCCGCCAGCAGCTCGGGCAGCTCGGCCATCCGGTCCTCGACCTCGGCCCGGATCTCGTCGTACCGGCGGCCGGCCGCAGCGTCGAACTCCATCACGCGCGGCTGGTCCGACTGGTCTGCCCAGTTGTAGGCCGCCCGGATCTCCTGCACCTCGACCACCGCCGCACGGTGGTTGTAAGGCAGCATCTTGGACCGCTCCACCAGGACCGGCAGCAGGCGGTTGAACGAGCCGCCCAACGCGTCCGTGCTGCTGACGTACTTGCCCCACTCGCCCGGCGTGACGTGGGCGTGGAATCCGAGCAGGGGCCTGCTGACCGACTGGGTCTCCTTCTTCGTCCGGTTGCTGATGGTCTTGCCGTCCCACGCGGTCCGGAACAGCGTGCTGAACTTCGGGCAGCGCTTCTGCGTCCGCAGGACGGCCGCCCACTCCTCCTCGACGACCATCGCCCGACCGTCGATTCCGGTCGGAAGTCCGCTCGTCTCCAGCTCGAACTTGTTGAGCATGTCCACCAGGGACGGCCCGGACGAGATGCCGTCCCGGGTGCGAACGTCGAGAAACCCGCCGATGGCGGGGTGAAGCAGCCTCTTGGCGGTGTTCAGCGCGTAGCCCTTGCGGCCGATAGCGGACCGGCCGGCCAGGACCGTCCACACCACCACGGGACGCCCGTTGTCCAAGCGCACGTTCCGGCTGATCGCCGCGCTGTACAGGCTCAGGGCCGCCGCCCACACCCCCACCGGGTCCGCCTCGCTGGTCGGCATCGCCGCCGCCACGGCGTCGCCCAGGGGGCCGAACTTCATCGCCTCGAATGCAGTCATCTTCGTGTTCCTCTCTCCGTTACGCGGCAAGGGTGTGGGAAGGGGCCAGCGCCTCGCTAAGGAGGCCCCGGAAACGGTCGTAATGCGTCTCACACAGGTCGTACTGGTCGGGTCCGATTGTCAGCACCTCGACGGCGGGAACCTCGCTCCCATCCTTCTTCAGGCAGGCGTCACAATCGGTCGCCTTGATAAGCTTCTTGGCCATGGCTTGTCCTCCGATATCTCGGGTGTCCATGGCAAAGGCCGGAATCCCGAAGGATTCCGGCCCTCACCAAAGGCAACCGGGTGTCAGTTCAGCTGGTTCAGCTGTTCCTGGATGTCCTCGACGGTTCGGTTTCCGAACTCCTCCTGAACGATGCTCGGCAGGTGGAGATCATCCCCGTGCTTCAGCGCCTTCTTAAACGCTGCGGTGTACAGCGAGATCAGGTCCGTGTACTCCTCCCCCAAGTCCAATCCCTCCTCCAAGAGGTCCCGAGCGTGGTCAATCGCGTTGTTGATCTCCAGCGTGGCCCAGTATCCGGACATGTTCCGTTCTCCTCTTTGATTTCGTGCATGCAAAAGGCCGGGCCCCCGATTAGGGCCCGGCCATCCGACTTGCCTATCTACTTCTTTTTCTGCTTTGGCCCGGTCACTGCCACCCATCGGGTTGACTGCTCCACCGGGTATCCGAGTTCCCTCAGGGCCTTTGCGTACTTCCCTACGAACTCGGCGGCAAGGGCGTCGCGTTCATCCTCCGGCATGCCGAAAGTGTCGCTCCCCCTGTTCCAAGTCACCAACACCACCATGCTGTGCGGGCTGGCAGAGAATCCGGATTCCGGGTCAGACCGCCAGGATTCATACCGCCGGAAGCCCGCTTGGAACAGGGCCCGGGACACAGCCGCCGCCGACGGCGCGCCCTTCTGCTGCCGCCCCACTACTCGTGCACGATCGCGCCGAGCGTGACCAGCTGGAGCACCTGGTCCCCGGACGCGGCGTCCCAATCGGCCGGCTCCGGGTCCGCCAAGAACCGCTTTGCCAGCTCGAACGTCTCGGCCGTAATGCCCTTGGCCTCATCGGCCGCAATACGCTTGATGGCGTCCAGCACCTGGGCATGGGTCACCGCGACGTCGCGCACGTCGCCAGCACGGTCCTCGACCCGCACGACGACGCTCCACCCGTTCGGCACGTCGTCCTCACTGTCCCATTCGGCGGGGAACGCCCACCACCACGGATACGGCCCGGCCGCCGTCAGGAAGGCGACCGCGTACGTCTGCTGCTCGCTGGGGCTCATCTGTTCTCCGTTTCAGGCCGCGAGTGCGGCGGTCGTGTGGTGGCGGATCAGCCACCGCTCTTCCCGGTACGCGTCCGTGACGTCCTTCACCAGCGTCAGCGCCGCCCAATCCGGGTCAGCGTACTCAGCCGCGAGGACACCGCACCGGCCGTACAGCAAAGCCAGCTCCCCCAGCGCGGTCCGAGCGTCCTCGATGCGCGCCACCAGGCGCGCCGACTCCTCCACTTCGTCCGCGTCCTGCATGTAGCGCTTGATCATGCTCACAGCTCCACCCCTGTTTCCGCCCTGTAGGCGTCTCGAACTCGCTTCGGTATCGGGCCCCGGGTGCCGACCCGAAACCCGTTCGCTTCGCCGAACTTCCGGCAATTGGCCATGTGGTAGGCGTGATCGGCTGCCCGCTGGCGGGACTCCTCCGCCTCCGCCCACATCTCGTCCCACTCTTGGCGACGGGCTTCCTCACGCGCCTTGATCGAGTCGTACATCGGCTTCCACGCGAGGTAGTACCGGACCTCCGGCGGCAACACCGGGCCGTCGTCCCCAACCTGGCGAAGCCCACGTTCGACCGAGAAGGCACGCACCTGGTCATCCGTTGGGGCATCCATGCTCAGCTCTGCCGAAGCAGCTTGGTGCGGGTCTGGATGTACGGGTCATCCGTCCACTTCTTTGCGCACGGTTCGCACATCGGGGATCGGGAGTGCCAGCGCTGTCCGTACTTGTCGATCCCGAGCCAAACCACCGCCTCTCGACCGCAGTTGGTAGAGCACTTCCCCGAGTAGTTGTCCGGGTAGGGCAAGGCCGTCTCCTCTCTCCAGTGGCCAGCGCGACCGCCAGGCCGGACCCGGGGCCGGCCGCGGAGAGGCTTCTCCCCGGGCCGGCCGTTGGGCCTGGCGATCACGCAGGCGGCTAGAGCCGCTGCGCGTCCTCGCGCGCGACGGTCAGCACATCCCGGTACAGCCGGGGGCTCGCGTCCTTCCCGAGCGACCCACGGGCCCGCACGTGCATCCGGCGAAGCGCCGTCCGGCAGTCCTCGCACAGGAACTCCTGTGCACCGCCCGGCACTCGGGTCAACGGACCCCGACGCTTCCTCACCGCCAGACACGGACCGCACCAGCCCGACGCGTCCCGTTCATGCGACCTGTGCGTGGTCTGGTGCCGCCTCCAGCAGCCCGCACACTGCCCGCCTCCCGTGATGTGCTCGAACACCGTCACGCCCGTTTCGTCGGGCTGGCGACGCCGCCGCACCCGAGCGTGCGGCAGCCGTGCCGCCGCCTCGAAGGACCGAATCCATTCGCCAGCCGGAAACACCGCGACCTGGGCCCAGAAGTCGCACGAATCGTCGTGATCCTCCGGAGCATAGTCGCAGCGACATTCCCAAACCTCGTATCGCCATGGGCTCACTGCGCCGCTCATCCTGAATTCCTCTCAGAAGCCCATCCGGGCATGCGAAAGGCCGCCCCGGGTTGGGGCGGCCTGAAACTGCTCGGCCGTCAGCTCCGTGCTATCCCTGCCGGAACGCCTCGTCGCTCGCGGCGGCGATCCGCTCCGTCATGATCCGCCGCGCGGAATGCGGATCGGGCCTCCCACCGGCCGGGAGCCTCTCCAGCACCCAGCGAATGATGTGCAGCTCGGTCTGCCTGAGATACCACGGCCCCGAGTTGGGGAGATGGGAAATCAGTTCCCGGGCCGCCTCTAGGCATCCCGCATTGGCTCGCCGAGGGCGGCCCTGCCTGAGGGCCCTTCTGATCAACAGCCCCTGGCACGGGCAGTCCACGGCGATTGACCACGTTCGCTCCCCGCCCTGAGCCTGCCCAAGGCAGCCCCCGGTTTTAGCCCTGTCGTCAGGGATGATCTTCCGGTCCCGGAGGTACTCCGAGATCGGTGTCAGCGTCCAGCCACTCAGGGATCCGGCATGCTCGGAGCAATACGTAACCCGGACGTGGCGCGCCCCGGGCGCGGCCGTGGTCCACCTGACGAAGGTGGCGGTGTTCGGGCAGCGGCCGGCAAACGCGTTGAGCGCCTCTTCACAGAGAAGGCCGGAACACGTCTCTCCCGTGTATATCTCCAGAACCGTCCGGGCCCGGTGCTCCGTTTCAGTACCCGCCACCCACGTATGGGATGCGCTCGCTGAGTCCCACGCGTAGGCATACCATTCCTGCCCGATCTCCGAGATGTTGATGACATAGCCGCGATACTCGGGCGTGAATTCCTTGCCGAGTCGCGCGTACCCCTCGCGGGGGTCGGTCCACTGGACCATGTGATTTCCTCCTTTACAGGTAGAAGGCCGGTCGGCTGACGGGCCATGCAAAAGGCCGCCCTACGGGGCGGCCCAGAGCAAAGCGGGTCAGTCAGGCAAAGCTAGGACTTACTGTCTCCCCGGTAGATGTCGCCTTCGACGTAGCTGATCAGCGAGCCGTCCGGGGCCTTCATGCACCAGTAGTAATCGGCCTCGGCCCACACCACCTTCCACCCAGCCGTTTCCAGGGAGTCCCACACGGTCTCGTCCCCGCCGCCCCCGCCAAAGAAGGCGTCGCCCGCGCTGGCGTTCTCCTTGCCCCCCAGGATCCGAATCACATCGTCGGCCGACTTCGCCGACTCCAGCTCCTTGAGCTGGGCTTCTATGAGCTTCCAAAACCAGTCCATGAAGGAATTCACTCTCTGACAAGGGAGGCCCGCCGGTTGCGGGCCCCACGTATCTACTACGGCTTACGGGCGGTCGGCAGACGGAAGCGCGGAAGCGGGGAACCACCGAATGTGTTCCCGCGCCTCATCCAGGCGGAGCAAGGGCCCGTATCCCCATTCCCCCTGTGCCCGGACGTACTTCAACACTCCGGCCACAATCTCGGCCGGTTCGGCATCCTGGTGAACAGCGGCACGGCTGCAGTAGGACATGCCTCCCGTACTCACCTTCGCTCCATCCCGTCCCCACTCAACGACGTGGCGAAGTTCCCGCGTGACCGATTCCTGGGCGTTTTCGCCAGCGACCCCAACAGCCGCGTACTCGTAATCAGACACGGGATTCCTTGATCTCGTCGGCGAGGTTCCCGGCCGCCGTCGCGTAGCGGGTGATAGGGCAGCGCGGGAATCCGTGGTGCCACATGTCCCGAATCGCTTGCCGAGCTTCCAACTCCGCAGCCACGAACTCGACGGGGTGGTGTGCGAGGTCCATTGCTCTCTCCATTCTCCTGGCATGGGTGTGTCTGTCGGATTGACCGACCGTGGATGGGCCGGGAATTCGCCCGGCCGCACCAAAGCCATTCAGTTCTCGCGGGCGTAGTACGCGTGCCCCTGCAACACCGCGACGCGACGGAGTTCCCGGAAGGTCTCACGGCCGAATTGCTCGACAGCGCACTCGTCACCCCTCTCGGACGCGTCGTCAGGGTCGGATGCCCACACCTGGTACACCGGTGCATCCGGTGCACTGAAAACCTGCTCGGAGTAGTAGTCCTGATACCTGTCCGACCAGTCGAATATGACGGTAAAGGGCTGCGGGTAATCAATCACTTGGCGCTCTCCAGCCACTCACAGGCGAGCCGGAAACCCTGCTCGCAGTCGTCCTGCTTGGCGTCCCGAAATCCGCTGTTGAACTGGACCACGGACGCGGGATCGCCGTCCGTCGTCCCCGTTCCCTTGTCCAACGCAAAGCCCAGCGCGTAGGCAACGGCTACCGCCACAACCAGCACAACGCCGCGAACTATTGTGGTCATCTTCATCTCCTCGTATCGCTGGTCGGGCGACCAGACTTAGCCGCGCCCGGGCAATTCGGATACCCGGGTACGACTAGGCGCGTTCGCCCTGTGCGCTGCTAGAAGAGGCGGAGCTGCCCGTTCTGCTCCGCCTCATAAAGGCCCGCCCGGAAGTGCTTCTGTGCGATTTCATGCCGCTGCTCGGGAGTAATCTCGTACCACGTGGAGCAGTATTCGCAGTACCACTCGTCCATCAACAGTGCGATTTTCCCGCAGCCAACGGCGGCTGCCATGACGTCCGAACATTCGTGGGTGTTCGCGTAGCAAGGACATTCGCCGTCCGCATGACAGGTCGTCTCGTCCGGGTGGTACTCGTCGTAGACCTCTTCCTGGTAAGAGTCCTCATTCAGGAACGGGTAATCCGAGAGAGCCGACTCGATTTCCTCGACCACGGCCACAATTGCCGGATTGTCCAGGTCATAAACGAAGCTGTCAGCCGGTCCGTACTCCCACCCACACCCGTTGTCAGCCTCTTCGAGCAAGTCACGGATAGCACGGGCATTGGTGACGTGCTGCCACTTCTCCTCCGTGTTGTTGTAGAGGTTGTCCCCGTAGGTGTCGGACGACACCATGTGCCCGTCGGGCCCCTCGATAACGCCCATGCGGCGGAATGGGGCAGCTGCCTCAAAGTCCCGGCGTCCGTAGTGCGGAGAGGCGTCGCAGAGACGCTGAATGGCAGGCGAAAGCTCAATCTGAATAGTAGACATGGTTCCTCGTTTCGTAGTGGCAGGTAGGGCAGCGCGAGATACCGCACTGCGAGTTTCAGGACATGGCAAAGCCCGGGACCGCGCTTTCAAGGCAGCGCAGGCACGGGCTCAGGACGGTGCAGCACTTGCCGCGCTTCACAAGGAAGCCGAGGCTGCGATAGATCCACGTGGGCGCACTGAATGCCTGCGCACGAGCCTTTCGGACAGCGTCCGAGTCATCAGCAGCAGGCAGCTCGACAAGGCGAATGAGCGTGCCTCGCACGTCGCGGACCTCGACCGCATATTCCCTGTACTCCCACGTGTGCCTGTTGCCGCGAACGGTGCAACCGCAAGTGGACTCAAGCGTTTTGGGCATACTTCTCCCTAGATTGCCGGCAAAAGTTTCCAACCAGATAGGCCGGATTAAGCCGCACACGGGCCCGAGGGACCGCGCACGACTTGACCCGACATTCCGAGTCAGCCTCACGCGCTTAAGGCACTGACCAGGACCGGTGAGTATCAGTCACGGAAAAGCCCATGTCAGGCCGGACACGCGGTGTCGGCTAAGTTGTGCTGGTGGTGCAGTAGGTAATTCCGCATCCTCGCTGCGGCTGGCTAGCTGCCCTTTGTGCTCGTATCGGCAGCCATACGGGACACACGCCTAGGTGTGCCTCTGGCTTCGGACAGTCTCGTTTTCCCGTGCTCCGTATCCGGCTGACCCCGTTAGGGGTGGCATGTGGTCGGGCGATCAACGTTCATCCCGCATCTGTTCGCTTCAGCGGGCATGTCCTGTGCTGTGTTCGGTGCCGGTTTCTCCCTTTGGCCTGCCAGCCTCACAAGGGGACCTCTGCACCTGCATGTGGTGTGCGGCCCGAAAGCCGCTGTGCGCCGTTCTGCGGCTCGTTTGCGGCGAGCCCGGTCATTCACTTAGTGGGTTTGGGGGCGGCATCTTCACGCCCCGCTGGAGAGCTTCCCTACTTGCCTTCGGCGCTTTCCCTTGTCCCCTTCTGAGGCGGTACTCGCTGCCGGGCCTTTCGGTGTTTCGCTCGGTCCAACACCGAGAACACAACCAAAACCCCCCCGTGCAAGCAACCAGGGGGCTGATAGGTGGCCCGGAAAGGCATATCTCTGCGAGTAGTCAAGTGACTACGGTGCGCAATTGACCCAACCCTCTTGGGCATTGATGGAACGCGCGATATCATGGATTCCAGGAATGTCAATAACCCAAAGCGGACACTTTCCGGGCCGGCCTTTACTTTAGTAACCAAAGTAACGCGGAGAGTAACCAGAATCCGTTATCTACACGTGCTCACTCAGAGACCTACTCGTTACCACTTGCACAAGAGCCACATCTGACCCACATGAGGAATGCATATTCCCTACACACATCCATCACATTCATGGACACGCCAAGCTGATGCCGATAACGGACATAAACACGCATAGCCGGTAAGCACCCGCTTAACTGACGCCCCATCAGGCATGAATCTGACGCACAGTCAGGATATGTCCAGTGGTCTAGTCCACATGCCCGGCCCTCGCGGCCGGACCAGAGCTGACCCGCCGTCAACTGTGCTGCTGCACGAATGAATTCGCTGGTCAGAGGCTTAATTCATTCATGAGGTCGCTCTCCTGTACACCCGGGGGTAATACATGCATACATACACACAGGACCCACCGGGGGTGCCGTCCTCCGACCGTGTACGGGTATGAATTTTTCACAAGCGCACAAGTTTGCAGTCTCTTTACCATTGCCAAGGCCCCTTGCAGAGTCGGCAGGGGGCTCGGAGGCCGGCCGGAGGGGCTCCAGCAGCCCAGGAAGCGCCCGCGGAAGGGCCTCGCGGCGCGATGAATGAATGAATTAGGGCCCCGAAGGCCCCTTGCGGTGTGATCTGAGCCGCTCTTTCGAGCCTGAGGACCATCTACCGGCGGATTGACACATACATCTTTTATGTGGGGGTTCTCTATACCCCCTCTCAGAGGGGGAGTTCGGAGTCTCAGCCCTCTACGAAGACGCTACAAGGGGCCTCCAAGCGAGTTTCTGGCCTACCTGGTCCACGGAGACCGAGTTGAGCCAGTGCCGGCCTCACAGGGCCTCCCAGGGCAGCAGAAAGCCCCCTCCGTGAGAGAGGGGGCCTTGTAGTGGTCTCAGCTTCTACGTACCGTCAGCCCAGGCTAGGGCTCGGGCAGGACGCATGAAGCCCCTCCGGTCACCCGGAGGGGCTTCATCAGCCAGCGTCTTGCCAGAGGTCAGACCTCGCCGAACTCGCCGGCCGCAGCTGCCGCCGCAAAGGCAGCCCACGCACCGGGAGTCACCGACAGGGCGGGTCCGTGCGGGTCTTTGCTGTCCCGTACGAACAGTGCATCGTGCGACGCCACGAAGTCAGTGGTGATCTCCACACACTGACCGCCATTGCCACTAAAGCTGCTCTTGAACCAGCCAGCGGCACTCAAGTCAACGTCATGTTCCATCGTGGGATAGTTCCTTCCGGGCCCGGCGGATCAGTGCGCGCGACGATGTTCGGGAGAGCGCGTCCACCTGTAGCCGATCGTAGTCCCTGCCCCAGGCTGCGACCGAGCCCTTATCCCGCTCCAAGTAGCCGCGCTGATGAGTCTCGGTGTAGCCCAGGACAGTACCGTCAGGCATCGCCAGCAGCGTGATGGCGTGAAGGAACGGTTGGGTGGCCCCCATCTCGAACGGCGCTACTTGCAGGATCACGTTCGGCCGGCACGACAGCTCCTCCAGGTGCGCCAGTTGCCGGCCCAGGACTTCCCGGCCGCCTACCTGGGTGTACAGGCAGCTCTCGTCGAGGACCGCATGGATCAAGGGCGGCCGAGTGCGTTCAAGTGCTGCCGCTTGGCGCGCTTGCAGGTGGGCGGCCCGTTCTGCGGCTTGTTCGGCCGTAGCGCTGCCACGCTCAACGGCCGCCCGCTCCAGCTCCGCTGTGTACTCAGGCACCTGTAGCAACCCGTGTGGGATGACTCGCTCGTACAGCCGGATGACTTCGGCCTTGCCCTCGGCTACGGCGTACTCCGGGAAGCCCTCGATGAATGCCCGGTTCCCGATCTGCCAGAACATCAACTCCAGCGTGCCGCCCGTATCAAGTTCGGCATCTGCACGCTGCGCAAGTTCGAGTGTGGGATTGCGCTCCGCTCTTTCGATGGACGACAGGTAGCTGTCGCTGTACTGCATCAACCGAGCCAGTTTGACCTGTGACAAGCCCCTTGCCTCGCGTGACCTGCGGAGCTGCACCCCGAAGGCCGCTGATGGACTTGACGATGGGTCAAGTGTGGTCTTTCGCACGCTTGATCGCCTCCCCCTGCCTGAATCCCACACCACCGAACTGTGCAGTTCGAGTGGCTTCCGATCGTAGTGCCCGATGCCGATCCTGGTTACACACCGGCGAGAGAACGGAGCAGACGGTGATGGAGAGCAGACGCGCGCTCAGGCGCGGGGACCGGATCAGGCAGCGCCCCAACGGGCCGGTGGGCGAGTGCATGGACGTGCGCGGTTCGCTGGTCTTCTGGCGGAGCCTCACCGGAGGTGTCGAGCGGGAAATCCCGCTCGACCAGGTGGAGCTGCTGGTCAATGCCGCGTAGGCCGTTTCGCGGCCTCGGCCAGTTCTCCGCCGGGGCCAGGAGCGCGCGGGAACAGCTGGCCCAGGCCCGGCGGATACCCCCTCCGCCGCCGTTCCCGCCGCTGGTTCCGGCACAGCCTCGCCCTCAGTTCCAGGTGTCCAAGCCGATAGTCGAATCGAGACCCGCATGCCCGCCCTCCGCTATGACTCTGAGCCCCGCCTCACTCGTGACTTCGAGGCAGACCCCGCCGAACACTTCGTCGGCGTGCTGGCGCTGATCGAAGTACAGGACGAGCCGGCGCACAGTCAGCAGGCCGGCAACGAAGTGTTCGTGTTGGTGAGGGAGTACACCCCCTCCCAGATCCGGTGGAACCTCCCCGGCGGCGCGTGGGGACAGGACACGTCCGAGACCCCCGTTGACACCGCGCGCAGGCTGCTCAAGGCCACGCTGGGTCGAGCGCTCAGCGTCAGTCCGCGGGTCCTGTTGACGGACTGGGTGCCCAACGCCGCCAGCTGCCCCCCGGGAATCGTCGTCGTCCTGGACGGCGGGGTCATCACCTCCAGGGAAGCGGCGTTGCTGCGGCCCATCGTCGGTACGGGGGCGGAGGAGGTCCGATTCGTGCTTCTGTCGGAGCTGGGTGATCCCGAGCTGGGCATCGATGCCCACACCCGCCGCCGCATCGAGATCGCGGCGGCGGCGCGCAGGGACGGGCGGTGGACGTCGATGACGACCCTCGGCGTGCCGGCCGCCCAGCCAGTACACGGGGCGTAGCGCCCCGTTCAGACTCCCGCCCCGGCCCTCCGGAGTCCGGGCCGGGGCGGGGTACCACCGCTCGGAATTGGGGTTCGGGGAAATCGAGTGCTGCCGCTCAGCGGCAGTGGGGAGGGGCCACGTGGAGACGAGTAGCACTGTTCGGGAGGGCGTCCGCGGAGACGGCCGGTACGCCCTCGGGTACTGGACGCTGGAGCACGGCGAAAACCTGCCGGAGGTGATCGAAGCGCTGCGCCGGCTGCGGCTGGACGGCGTGATCCTGTCCGAGCTGCTGGCGGACCAGGTGGACGAGGTGGCCGAGGCCCTCGACATGCGTGCCTACCGCAGCGCCGAAACGGACGTGACGGCCAACCGGAACTTCCTCTTCATGCGCGAGGGCGGTTGTTTCCGGGTGACCGCCTCTTACGCGGCCCCCTACAGCCGTGCACCGCGAATCCCCCCGGTCAACGCGTCCGTGGCCCTGGTCGGGGAGAACGGCGAGGATCTTCCGGGCACGCTTGCGCTGGTCGGCCACCACGCTGCCTACGTGGGGTGGTTGTGGCGGCTGTGGGAGGCACAGGGCATGTTCGCGTTGATTCAGGACGGATGGCGGGTCATGCTCGCCGCCGACTTCAACGAGGCTGTCGCCGGGTCTAGTTGGGACTTCTCTCGGGTCACGGACATGCAATACGTCGCCAGTCGGACGCGTCCGGTGTTCGACGGCACTGACAAGCGGGTGACTGCTGACCTCGCGGACCTGGAGCTGAGGTCGGCGGGATATGTGGACCTTGCTGAACACGTGGGGTCTGACGAAGCCCTGGTCTCCACGGCGGGCTACGCGGCGCACGGGCAGGGTGCCCACCGCCGCACCGATCGATGGATGGCGGACCGGCACACCGCGGCGTCGGTCGAGCGGGTCGTCACGGTGACGGGCCTCGAACACCTCTCGGACCATCGCCCCGTGGTCGTCCTCGGGTCCCTTGCGAAGTTGCACGCGAGCACCCTCAGCGGGGCCGAGCGCTTGGCCGAGCGCCAGCACATCAAGGCCGCCCGCCAGGCGCTGTGGCGCGAGGCTGCGAAGGCGTGGACGCCGCCGGTGTAGCTCTACCTCTGAACAGCTCTGATCTCCCGGGGCCTTTCCTGCACCCCGGGTAGCTCCCCCACCGCTCCCAGCAACCGCCGGTGGGGGTGATGGTCGCCCCGGCCCCACCACACCTCAGGTCGGGGCGACCGATTCTCAGCTCCCGACGGACACGCCCCGTCGGGCAGCACAACCCCCGCCCCCGGTGACGCGACTGGACGGACGCGGATGGCCGGGGGCGGGGCCCACATCGCTGTAACCGGGAGGTGAAGTGCCGTGCCACGAAGGAAGCGGCGGCGGGTTGTCGTGGTCGAGCTGACGCCGGCTGAGGGCTATGTCCTGGAGATCCCGGGGACGGACAAACACCCGTTCGTTCCGATGGCCGCCGCCGCTGAGAACCTGACCGGCTCGGTCGAGGCCAAAATTCGGCAGGCGTTAGGCATCACAGGCCGGCTCACCATCCGACTCGTCGTCCCGGACGACCCGCGCGACTGGCCACCGCGCCCCAGTTGAGCCGTGGAGGGCTCCGACATGACAGAGATCACCAAATGGGCCGCTGCGCTGGCGGTTCCGCCGATATTGCTGGCAGGCGCGGCGGCCTGGTTCATAGCCGGGGATCCCGGCAAGCCGAAGGGCCGTCACCGCGCCGGAGATCATCCGGCGGAGCCCGTTCAGGTGGAGGTGCGCGGCCTGCGCCGCGCGCCGTGGGACGAGTGCGACCGCGTCCCGATCAGCGCCCGCCGCCCTGTGGCACGCCAGGAGTTCGCCAGGTCGAGGCCGGCCGACGACGACCACAGCAGGCAGGCCACCGAACTGCACGTGAGCATCCGCGAGGCGCGGGCGCTCTCCCCCGACACGCTCGAACTGCGGCTGCTGCCGACCGCGACCCCGCAGGTTGTGTGTCCCTGGGTCGTCCGTTTCGAGGAACAGCAGTCGGCGGCGGCCCGACAGGCCGCACTCGCGGCGGCGGGGGCCGGGTCCCCGCCGCTGTAGGCCCGTGAAGCTCCGCCCGGGTTCCACGGGCGGTGCCGTTCTGGGATTGCTGGGGAGCACCCGAAGACGGCAAATGCGCCCGCCCCCGAGGGAACAGCTCGTCCGGGGGCGGGTTCCAAGCCCCCGAACACCGGAGAAGTGCCATGGCCTTTGGCCGCAAGCAGAACAGCAACAACGACACGAGCAGCGGAGGGGACGCCGACGCGATGGACGACGACACCTTCTTCGCCAACCTGGGCGACCTGACGAAGGCCGTACGCGAGGGCAACGACGACGCCGCCGCCGAGGCCGCCGACAAGTTCGGTCAGGAGGGGCGGCTCTAATGGCGCACGCCGATATTCCGGCCGACCGGCACCCGCGGCGGCGGATCGGGTGTGTAGTCCTGATCACGCTCGCCACGGACGACCCCAGGGATCCCCGGGCCGGCTCGGTTCTCATGGTGCAGCCCAGTTACAAGAACTGGCCGATCCTGCCCGGGGGCGCTGCGAACGGGCACGAGCTGATCGGCCACGCCGCCGCACGGGAGCTGGCGGAAGAGACCGGGCTTGTGCGGACGATTATGCGCGGCCTGCTCGTGGACCAGATCGATGAAGACCCGCTGACCGGTTCCTGTGAGGGAATCAACGTGGTCTGCGATGGCGGCACGGTGACCGAGGCCGAGGCAGCCCGGTTGACCGTTCCGGCGGGCAGCACTGAGATCACCAAGCTCCTCTGGATTCCCCCGCGCCGGCTCGATGCCCACACGGCCCCCTATCAAGCGGCACGTGTTTATCAGGCCCTCGACGCACGGGCCACAGGTAATGGGTTCCCGCTGTTGCACGTCGGCCAGCCGTACGGCCCCGCCGACGCCGCGTAGCAGCACCGAAGACCCCGCCCGGTCACCCGGGCGGTGCCGGCCCCCGGATCTGCTGGGATCCGGGGGCCGGCAGCACCAACGAGTACGACGTCTGCTCTCTCCGCCCGCCAAGACGCCCGCGTTCTGGCCAAGGGCGTGTGCCCCCTCCACCCGGCCGGGTGGAGCAACTCACAGAAAGGGACGGCACGATGCACGAAATCGAAAACGGTGCCCGAACCAACCTGCTCGACCTGCCGGAGGAGCTGGAAACGGCTCTTGCCGAGGTGGGGACGTCGCTCCCGGACTGGGAGATGAACGGCACGTTTCTCTCAGGCCGCACGATCCAGCAGTACCGAGCTGCCCTGGACGCGGCCCCCGAGTTCCGCGGGCTCAAGAACGCCGCCATGTCCGCGCTCAGCTCCGAGGGCGGCGGCTACGCCGTGGTGCGCCTGGGCGGCATCGCCCAGGCGCTGGGGGTCGAGGGAGAGCCGTTTCTCCGGCTGGTGACCGCGATCCTGGCCCACGTGGCCATCCCCTTCCAGCCGTTCCTGCGGTGGCCGTTGTGGAAGGCACTCGGAACGAACCTCGACGCCAAGCCCGGCATGTCCACCGGCATTGGCCACAATGCCTGGCACATCGACCTGGTCAACGCCACCCAGCCGCCGGACTACTCCGTTCTCCTGTGCGTCCGGCCCGATCCGCTCGGGGCCGGGGAGAGTATCGTCTCCGACGCCCGCGCGGCCGTCTCGCGTCTGTCGGAGTCCGTCCGCGCCCTGCTGGCGGACCAGGAGTACCGCTACGGCTCGTTCTATGGCCTGTCCGACGTCGGAGAGGAGTTCACGCCGTTCCCCATCCTGGACGGCGAGCGGGACGACAAGGGGTTCGTCCGGTTCACCGCCAAGATGCTCGCCGATGGCGAGTTCAGCAAGGCCCACACCTTCGCCGCCCAGGAACTCGCGGACGAGCTGTCCGCCGGCCAGGTCGCCTTCACACTCCAGCGCGGTGACCTCCTGATCGTGAACCAGCACCAGGTGGTTCACGGCCGCCTGCCTCTCGCCGACGGCCAGGAGAGCGTGCCGGCCGGGGATCGCCGCCTGCTCCAGCAGCTCTTCCTGCGTAGCCCCCAGCAGGTCTGAATCTGCGCAGGTCTAAATCTGCGACTTCCGCACCGAGTGCCATGCCGCCCCGGCCAGCGCCAGCGCTGACCGGGGCACCGACAGTCCCTCGTGGTCGCGGTAGAGCCGCCAGTTGTAGGGGATCAGGGACAGCTTGTTCGACGAGAGCGATCCTGCCTGGTGGGAGCGGTACACCGCCAGCGGCTCCGGCAGTCCTCGGGCCTCCGCCCCGTCACGCATGATCGACAGCCACAACGCGTAGTCCTGTCGTTTGCGCATCTCCGGCATCAGCCGAGTACCGAGAACCTTGCGGGAGTACATGGCGGTCAGGGCCCCAATGTGGTCCTGGACCAGCATCGCCCGGTAGTCCACGTGCGTCCGTACCTGGACGACGCGCCCGTTCGGTTCGAAGTCGGCCCCCTCGCCGTTGAAGTCGGCGTCCACCTTGTAATAGGCCGTGTACGTCAGGGGCACACCGGCCGCCTCGGCAAAGGCGGTCTGCTGTTCGAGCTTGCCCGGTAGCCACAGGTCGTCGCTGTCCAGAAAGGCAACGTAGTCACCGCGGGCCCGGCTGATGGCGAGGTTGCGGGCGCGGCCGGCTCCCCCCTGCTCGGGTGCCTGCTGCGGAAGAACGCGTTCGTCCTGCCGAGCGAACTCCATCAGCAGGTCCATGGAGTCGTCCGAGGACATGTCGTCCGTGACCAGCAGCTCCAGATCGACGTGGGTCTGTGCGAGCACCGAGCGAATCGAAGAAGCGAGAGTGCGCGACGAGTTGAACACAGGCATCACGACAGACACCAGCGGCACGGGGAGGCTCCTAGCTTGGCCAGAGGCAGCGAGGCGTTTGGCCTGGAATTCTAGTGCCACGCCGCACGGCGTACGTGCCGAGGAGCTGACTGTCCCTCGGACCGTTCGGGCTCACCGATCTGCACGCAAGCCCGCTTGGCGCCAGTTGGCCAACGGCCCGCTGAATGAATGAATCGGTCGGGTACTCTGGCGCTGGCAATGCAGGAATTTTCGACTACGGTCTATTGCCTTCCGCAGCCGACGGCCGGCTTGCCCGCCGATGGACCCTCACAATTCGGATGTGAGGGTCCATCGGCCTTTGGCCCGTCCGTTAGCCGGCCCGCAACTCGGGCGGGAGGCTCTGGCAGTACCGCGTGCCACTTCGACGGCTCACACCCAACGCCTTGCCAAGGGTGGCCCCGGTGACCTTGGTACCGGCGGCCCGCAGTTGCTCGGCGGCGGCCAGGACGGCAGCCTCCTCCCGAGCACGAGCACGGCCACCTCGCTTCCCTGTCCTCCGGGGCCCCGGTTCGCTGTCCCCGGCCAGCAGCTCGTCAGACTCGGTGTCCTCCTCGGGCTCGACGTGCGAGGCCAGGGCGACCGGGGCGGCGGCCATGTGAAGCATGTGCGCGGCCACAAGCGGCGGGATCGCGGAGACGGCCAGTACCAGAATCCACCCGGAGCCCAGGTAGTTCAGTTCGATCAGGTGGCTGATGCCCTGGGCGGCCAAGGCCAGGGCCAGAGCGACGGCGGCACCGGCCAGTGCGGATTTCCGGCCGGGGAGCTTGAGCCGTTTGGCCACATCCGCGATGACGGCGGAGCAGGCCGCGTACACGCTCACGCAGACGGGCATGAGCCCGGCCACGTTGAAGGTCCAGTCCCCCACTTGCACGCTGTCCCAGCCGGCCACGGCGGCCAAATGCACCTCGCCGGGTATGGACATGAGCAGCGCGGCCACCAGGACCACGGGGCGGCCGAGCTTGAACACCAGCGTGGCGTACCAGGGCAGTTCAATAGTCACGACAGTTGTCCCCTTCTCAGGACAGATTGGGCCAGGTCAGATTCCGGCGAAGCGGCTACGCGCGCCAGCTGCGAACGCGCCAGTGGCCCGGCGTTCACGGATGGCCGCGAGCAGATTCATGGCCTCGGACGGGGCCGGCCGCGAACTGGCCATCGGCCGAACGGCCTTGGCCACCCCGGCACAACCCGAGCAGATGCCGGCCACCTGGCCACGCGGCAGCGGAGCCCGGCACTGGCCGCAGTCCGCCAGCGGCGGAATCGGCGCTGCGGGAAGCGGCGGCATCTTCTTCTCCAGCCGCCACCTGACCACTCCGGCGGGCCGCTTGACGTTCGCCGGCAGGCCAGCCGTCAGCGCCTCACGGATATCGGCCTCGGTGGCCCCTCTGGCGAGCCACTCGGCAGCCAGCGGAGCCAGCTCCAGCAGCTCCGCCACGCCCAGACGAAGCCGCCGTTCGACGCGCCCCACACGGGCCAGGACGGCCGCGCCAGCGGCGTCCTGCTCGGCGGCCTGATCCATGTCCCCGCCCTCCCCCTCGGCCGCTTGAGCGTCCTTCTGGTTCTCTTCCTCGACGGGGGTAGAGGGGGTTTCTTCACCCCGGTTCTTTCCCTCAGGGTTGGGCCCGGTGCTCCGGACGTCCCGTCCGCCGGAGCGCGGTGCGCCGGTTTCCGGCCGGTCAGACTGCGGCCGGTCGTAGACGGTGACGTGCGTTGCCCAGTGGCCGGACTCGTTCTGCCGCTTCGTGCAGACGACGTATCCGGCGGCCCGCAGCTCCCCTACGGCGGCGGTGACACGAGTTGCCCCCTCGGGCGCGTCCTCGGTCAGGCTGCGGATCGTTTCGGTGCTGTTCTCCCGCTGGGACAGCAGCATGACCAGGAGCCCACGAGCAACCAGGCTGAGCCGAGCCCCCTGAGCTATACGGTTGGGAATTACAACAAAATCTCGACTGTGGTGCGTTCGGTTGACTCGCACAGACACCGCTCCCCTTGATGCACGCATGTAGCCCCCGCGAAGTTGCACGGGGGGACTTTCTTGCATGGGGGGACCGTAGCACAGCTGATCATCGTGGGGGCGAGCCGCGACACCGCTGATCGGACTTGCCTATCAAAGTGTGCTGTAGGTCCGATTTCATCGATCAGTTCTCCTGTGCAACGCTGGAGGTGTCCGCAGTCCGGACAACCCTCGTCTCAACCTTTGGAGTAGCAACGTGCTGACGATCGGTGACCAGTTCCCCGAGTACAACCTGCGGGGCGTGGAGGGCCCGTCGGCTGACAAGTTGGAGTTCAAGGACTACTCTTCCGAGGACCAGAAGGCCAAGAAGGGTTGGTCAGTGGTCTTCTTCTGGCCGATGGACTTCACCTTCGTGTGCCCCACCGAGATCGCCGCGTTCGGCAAGCTGAACGAGGAGTTCGCCGACCGTGACGCCCAGGTCCTCGGCGTCTCCGGCGACTCGGAGTACGTGCACCACGCCTGGCGCAAGGACCACAAGGACCTGCGCGACCTGCCCTTCCCGATGCTGGCCGACGTCAAGCACGACCTGATGCGCGCCTGCGGCGTCGAGGGCGCCGACGGCACCGCCCAGCGTGCGGTGTTCATCGTCGACCCGAACAACGAGATCCAGTTCGTCATGGTGACCGCCGGCTCCGTCGGCCGTAACCCGAAGGAGGTCCTGCGGGTGCTGGACGCCCTGCAGACCGACGAGCTGTGCCCGTGCAACTGGAACAAGGGCGAGGACACCCTCGACGCCCAGGCCCTGCTGGCCGGCTGACCCCGATGGCTCTCGACGAACTCAAGGCCGCCCTGCCGGACTACGCCAAGGACCTGAAGCTCAACCTGGGCTCGGTCATCGGCAACTCGGACCTGCCCGAGCAGCAGCTCTGGGGCACCGTGCTGGCCTGCGCGATGGCGACCGGCTCCCCGGCCGTGCTGCGCGAGCTGGAGCCCGAGGCCAAGTCGCACCTGTCCCCGGAGGCCTACCAGGCCGCCAAGGGCGCCGCCGCGATCATGGCGATGAACAACGTCTACTACCGGACGCTGCACCTGCTCTCCGACAAGGAGTACGGGACGATGCGCGCCGGTCTGCGGATGAACATCATCGGCAACCCGGGCGTCGACAAGGTCGACTTCGAGCTGTGGTGCTTCGCGGTCTCCGCGATCAACGGCTGCGGCCAGTGCCTCGACTCGCACGAGGGCGTGCTGCGCAAGGCCGGCGTCGAGCGCGAGGTCGTCCAGGCCTCGGTGAAGATCGCCGCCACCGTCCAGGCCGTCGCCTCGGTGCTGGACGCGGAAGCCCAGCTGCCGCAGTAGTCGCAGCGACGGACGAAAAGGCCCGCCGGGGATCCCCCGGCGGGCCTTTCGCCGTCCGCTCGCCCGTACTCCTCGGCCACGGGCCGGACTTCCCGGCCGCAGCCCGAACCCGCCGGCCGGTGGCGCTACTTCTGCTTGGCGGCCTCCAGCGCCTGGAAGACTTCCTGCCCGGCGGCGTTGCGCTGCCGCAGGTGCCCGGTGACGGTGTTGGTCACGGCGATCAGCGGGACGGCGACGATCGCGCCGGCGATGCCGCCGATGATGGAGCCGGCGGCGACGCCGAGCACCACGGCCAGCGGGTGGACCCGCACCGCCCGGCCGAGGATCAGCGGCTGCAGGATGTGGCCCTCCAGCTGCTGGACGGCGACCAGCACGACCAGCGCCATCAGCGCCTTGAACGGTCCGACGGTGACCAGCGCGATCAGCACCGCGATGGTGCCGGTGACCAGCGCGCCGACCAGCGGCACGAAGGCGCCCAGGAAGATGATCACGGCGAGCGGCATCGCCATCGGCACGCCGAGCAGTTCGAGTCCGATGCCGATGCACAGCGCGTCGATGAAGGCGACGGTGACGGTGCCGCGGACGTACGCGGTCAGCGTGGCCCAGGCCTTGGGCCCGGCCCCGGCCATCGCGTACCGGGAGTGCCGGGGCAGGCCGCGCAGCGTCCAGCTCCAGATCCGGGCGCCGTCGTAGAGCAGGAAGAACGTGGTGAAGGCGGTGAGGGCGATGCCGGTGAGCACCTCGACCGCGATGCTGACGCCGGTGAAGCCCGCCGAGGTGAGCTGGTCGGAGTTGGTGCCGATGGCGGTGGTGATCTGGTTGGTGAAGTTGTCCAGCTGATCCTGCGTCAGGTGGAACGGGCCGGTGACCAGCCAGTCGCGCAGCTGCCGGACGCCGTCCTGGGCCTTGACGGTGACCCGGTCCAGGTTGGTCGACACCTGCCAGAACACGAACCAGCCGACCAGCCCGATCCCGGCCAGGCCGGACAGGAAGGTCGCGGCGGCGGCCACCGACCGCGGGACGCCGTGCCGGCGCAGCCAGGAGACGGTGGGCTCCAGCAGGGCGGAGATCAGCAGTGCGGCGACGGCGGCGAACGCCACCAGGCGCAGCGTGTCGATCACCCGGAACACCACGTAGAGGGCGACGCCGAGCAGCAGCAGGCGCCAGGTGGACTCGGCGGCGACCCGCAGCGCCCACGGCACCGCGTCCACCGGGTCGGCGGGCCGGCCGGGGGGCGCGGCGCCGAGCGGGTGTTCGGCGGCCTGCGGGGCGCGCGGGGGCGGGATGGTGTCGTCGGTCCGCACGACCGCTCCTTCCGGGGGTGCCGCGGCGAGGGCCTGGGCGCCCGCCGGTGCGCTGCCGTGTTCGGCGAGTTGACGGGCCGTCTGTTCGGCGGTGCGCCGGGCGGCCCGTTCGGCGGCGAGTTCGACGGCCTGCTCGGTGGCGAGCGCCTGCGCCTCGGCGGAGATGACCGCCCGGCGCCGTCGTTCGGCGGCGGCGAACAGGCCCGCCGCGACGGCCCCTATCTTGGCGAGGCCGCGCCAACGGCCGCCGCTCGTCTCTTCCGTCACTGCCCGGTCTCCCCCGCGTTCGTCTGCCGCGCGGCCGCGGGTCGCACGGCCGTCGGTGAGGAACGCTACCTGCCGCCGGAGCCGGGGTCGCGCGGGTATCGCGGACCGCCTCCCGGAGGTTCCGGGCAAAACGCCACCAATTCGCCCGTTTCGTCCGGCCGGTTCGGGGAAGGGGCCTGGCAGACCTTCTGTCCGCGGACCGGCCGGGAGCGGAGTACACCAGGACCCGCTCCGCTTCCCCGCGTCCGCACCGGACCGTCGCCGCCCGCCGCGCACTGGTCAGCGCCGCCCGGGCGGCACGGCCCGCCCGGTGGCCGCTGTCTCGCGGCAGCACGGAGGGCCCCGTTCTCGGCCGTGCGAGAACGGGGCCCTCCGGTACGGACTGCGGGTACCGGCTGTCGGCCTAGTACCAGTGGTGCGACTGCCAGAACGACCAGGCGCCGCAGGGGCTGCCGTAGCGGTCGTTCATGTAGTTGAGGCCCCACTTGATCTGGGTCGCGGGGTTGGTGCGCCAGTCCGCGCCGGCCGAGGCCATCTTGGAGCCCGGCAGCGCCTGGACCAGGCCGTAGGCGCCGGAGGAGGCGTTGGTGGCGGTGTAGTCCCAGCCGCTCTCGCGCTTGACGATCTGGCTGAAGCACTGGAACTGGTTGGCGTCGCCGACGATCTGCAGCGCCATGTCCTGGACCGAGCCGGGGCTGATGGTGGCGAGCACGCTGCGGGCGGCGGCGCGGTTGGCCTCTTCCTTCGCGCGCTTCTCCTCGGCCGCCTTGGCGGCCTTCTCCGCGTCGGCCTTCGCCTGGGCGTCGGCGGCGGCCTTCTGCCGGGCGGCCTCTTCCGCGGCCTTCTTGGCGGCGGCGTCGGCGGAGACCTGCTGGGCGTTGGCCTGACGGCTGATGCCGTCGCTGACGTTCTGGGCCTGTGCACCGGTGGGCGCGTCGGCGAGCAGGGTGGCGCTCGCGACGTCGACCGTGTGGACGGTCTTGCCCTCACTGCCAGAGGCCGCACCTACGACAGCACCGACGGCGGTGACCGCGGTGGCGGAGGCGACAGCGACTCCCCGGACCGAGATCCGAGTCACATGGTTTCCTTCCAGCGTCGCCCGGCGCGTGACCGTCCGGGCGCATATCTGCCCCTGGTCACTAGGCCTCCGTCGAGCTCTGGTCACGGGAGGCACTGGCTCGGCCGTCCCCCCGGGCGGGCCCGGAGCGGCGGTGGGATCGAGCGGCGTACGGCCTTGCGGTGTTCAGTTTTCCGCCCGCCGACCGGAGTCGCCGGGCGTGGAATTGCCGTACGCGGGGCCTGACAGAACCCTCACCATGCCGCACGCGACGGTGTCTACGCAATTCCCTGTGCCGTGGCGGATCTCACAAACTTCGCCACCTGGGCGTTTGGTGGGCGAACGGCCGAAGGCCCGTCAGTCGGGCTGACAGCAAAGGGGCCTGACGGTACGTGTCAGACCCCTTTGCCCCGGTGTGTCCGGTTATGGCTACGGCTGGATGTCCTCCAGCATCTCGGTCACCAGTGCGGCGATCGGCGAACGCTCCGAACGCGTGAGCGTGATGTGCGCGAACAGCGGATGGCCCTTCAGCTTCTCCACCACCGCGACCACGCCGTCGTACCGGCCGACCCGCAGGTTGTCCCGCTGGGCGACGTCGTGGGTGAGCACCACGCGGGAGTTCTGGCCGATCCGGGAGAGCACCGTGAGCAGCACGTTGCGCTCCAGGGACTGCGCCTCGTCCACGATCACGAAGGCGTCGTGCAGCGAGCGCCCGCGGATGTGGGTGAGCGGCAGCACCTCCAGCATGCCGCGGGAGATGACCTCCTCGATCACGTCCTGGGTGGTGACGGCGGAGAGGGTGTCGAACACCGCCTGCGCCCAGGGGCCCATCTTCTCGGCCTCGCTGCCCGGCAGGTAGCCGAGCTCCTGGCCGCCGACCGCGTACAGCGGGCGGAACACCATCACCTTGCGGTGCTGGCGGCGCTCCAGGACGGCTTCGAGGCCGGCGCACAGGGCGAGCGCGGACTTGCCGGTACCGGCCCGGCCGCCCATCGAGATGATGCCGATCTCCGGGTCGAGCAGCAGGTCGAGGGCGATCCGCTGCTCTGCGCTGCGGCCGCGCAGGCCGAACGCCTCGCGGTCGCCGCGGACCAGCTTCACCCGGCCGTCGGGGGCCACCCGGCCGAGGGCGCGGCCGCGCTCGGAGTGCAGCACCAGGCCGGTGTGGACCGGGAGTTGCTCGGCGCCGTCGAGGCCGAGGGCGTGGTCCTGGCCGGCGAACAGCTCGTCCACCTGGTCGGCGGGGACGTGCAGTTCGGTCATGCCCGTCCAGCCGGAGGTGATCGCCAGCTCGGCCCGGTACTCCTCGGCCAGCAGGCCGACCGAGCTCGCCTTGATCCGCAGCGGCAGGTCCTTGGAGACCACGGTGACGTCGTAACCCTCGGCCTGGAGGTTGCGGGCGACCGCGAGGATCCTGGTGTCCGCCTCGCCGCCGCCGGCCCGGTAGCCGGCCGGCAGGATCGACGGGTCGGAGTGGTTCAGCTCCACCCGGATCGTGCCGCCGAGCTCGCCGACCGGGATCGGCTCGTCGAGCCGGCCGTGGCGGATGCGGAAGTCGTCCAGCATCCGCAGCGCCTGACGGGCGAAGTAGCCCAGCTCCGGGTGGTGCCGCTTGGCCTCCAACTCGGTGACCACGACCACCGGGAGGACCACCTCGTGCTCCTCGAAGCGCGTCATGGCGAGAGGGTCGGCCAGGAGCACGCTGGTGTCGAGGACGTACGTGCGCCGGTCTGGTGTCCGGCGGCTCTTGGTACTGACCACTAGCCCTCCAGAGCGGGTGACCCGACGTCACCCGCGGCCCACCGGTCCCCGCGGCCCCGCTGGCCGGGGGGACGGTCTGAGTGGAGTATTCCCAGGCGAGGAGGCCCGCATTCGCGCCGGAGCGAACGGCGGGATCACAACCGGTGAACGTTTTCCCACGCGCCCCACGGGTACGGGGGACTGACCGGGCGTCAGCGGCCGCGGCGGCCCGGCGTCAGCGGCCCATCCGCCGGTTGCGCAGCTGGTAGTCGCGCAGCGCCCGCAGGAAGTCGACCTTGCGGAAGGCCGGCCAGTACGCCTCGCAGAAGTAGAACTCGCTGTGCGCGGACTGCCAGAGCAGGAAGCCGGACAGCCGCTGCTCGCCGGAGGTGCGGATCACCAGGTCGGGATCGGGCTGGCCCTTGGTGTAGAGGTGTTCGGCGATGTGCTCGACGTCGAGGATTTCGGCCAGTTCCTCGATCGAGGTGCCGCGGTCGGCGTGCTCCTGGAGCAGGGAGCGGACGGCGTCGGCGATCTCCTGCCGGCCGCCGTAGCCGATGGCGACGTTGACGGTCAGTCCGTCGATGTGCGCGGTGTCCTGCTCGGCCTGCTTGAGCAGTTCGGTGGTGCGGGCGGGCAGCAGGTCGAGCGCGCCGACCGGGTGGACCTTCCAGCGGCCGGCGTCGACCAGGCCCTGGACGGCGTCCTCGATGATGCCGAGCAGCGGGACGAGCTCGTCGGCGGGGCGGGACAGGTTGTCGGTGGAGAGCATCCAGAGGGTGACCACCCGGACGTCGGTCTCCGCGCACCAGCCCAGGAACTCGCTGATCTTGTCGGCGCCGCGCTGGTGCCCGTACGCGGTGGTTCCGCCGGCGGCCTTGGCCCAGCGGCGGTTGCCGTCCAGGATCACCCCGATGTGGTGCGGGGTGTTCGCCAGGTGCACCTCGACCCGCCGGCCGTACAGCCGGTAGGCCCGGTCCAGCAGGGTGCGCAGTCCCGGCGTGCGCTCGACCACATCGCGCAGACCCATCGTGAACGTGCCCCTCCGTGCTGATTGCTCCGGGTGCGAAATCCCTGCGGCAGCCTACTCCGCCCGGCATTGGCGGAGGTAAAACCGCAGGTACCGGTCTTGTCACAGTGCGCGCACGAGGTCGGATACGGAACGGTCTCCGAATCCTTAAACGGTCCCTAAACCGGATTCCGGGTCTTGACGCTTGCCATTGGTCTAGTCCAGCGTGTGGTCAGCACCACAGCGGACCCACCCCCACAGCGGAGCCGCCGCGACCCCCACCGCGGCGGCTCTCCCCTCCCCCGCCACGTCTGCTCTCCCCCACACCCCTCCCCCATCTCCTGCACTGGAGCCTGTCATGGCCCGTACCCTGCAGCAGCCGTCCCACCGGCGCCGCAACACGTTCCCGGCGGTGCTCGCCACCGCGACCGCGCTGGCGCTGGCCGGCACCGGCCTGGCCCTGTCGGCCGGCGGCGCGAACGCCGCGGTCGGCAACCTGGTGACCAACGGCGGCTTCGACTCCGGCCTCTCGGGCTGGACCTGCACCGGCAGCACCGCCGCGGTCTCCACCCCGGTCCACTCCGGCAGCGGCGCGCTGGCCGCGACCCCGGGCGCCGGCGACACCGCCGAGTGCACCCAGACCGTGTCGGTGCTCCCCAACACCGCCTACACGCTGAACGGCTGGGTCCAGGGCCAGTACGTCTACCTGGGCGCCCGCGGCACCGGCGGCACCGACCCGTCCACCTGGTCGGCGCAGAGCGCCTGGAACCAGCTGAACACCACCTTCACCACCGGCGCCTCCACCACCAGCGTGACGCTGTACGTGCACGGGTGGTACGGCCAGCCCACCTACTACGCGGACGACATCCAGCTGATCGGCCCGGGCGGCACCGCCACCCCGACCCCGTCCGCCACCTCGGCCTCGCCGAAGCCGTCCGCCTCGGCATCGGCCTCCCCGTCGCAGAGCGCCTCGCCGTCCGCGTCGGCCTCGCCCTCGCAGAGCGCCTCCCCGTCGGCGTCCAACTCGCCCAGCCCGTCCGGCTCCCCGACCACCCCGGCGCCGAACACCGGCCTGCCGAAGCACGTGCTGACCGGCTACTGGCAGAACTTCGACAACGGTTCGACCGTGCAGCGCCTGCGCGACGTGCAGTCCGCGTACGACATCATCGCGGTCTCCTTCGCCGACGCGACCACCACCCAGGGCGCGATCTCCTTCACCCTGGACCCGGCGCTGGCCACCAAGCTCGGCGGCTACACCGACGCCGACTTCAAGGCCGACATCGCCGCCAAGCACGCGGCCGGCAAGAAGGTCGTGCTCTCCATCGGCGGCCAGAACGGCGCGATCTCGGTGGGCAGTTCGGCCGCCGCCACCGCGTTCTCCGACTCGGCGTACAAGCTGATCCAGCAGTACGGCTTCGACGGCATCGACGTCGACCTGGAGAACGGCGTCAACGCCACCTACATGTCGCAGGCGCTGCACACCCTGCAGGCGAAGGTCGGCTCCGGCTTCGTGCTGACCATGGCCCCCGAGACCATCGGGATGTACTCCACCGCCGGCGCGTACTTCCAGCTGGCGCTGGCCACCAAGGACATCCTCACGGTCGTCAACACCCAGTTCTACAACTCCGGCGGCATGAACGGCTGCGACGGCAAGGTCTACACCCAGGGCACCGTCGACTTCATCACCGCGCAGGTCTGCACCCACATCCAGGGCGGCCTCCGGCCCGACCAGGTCGGCATCGGCGTCCCCGCCTCCACCAAGGCGGCGGGCGGCGGCTACGTCAACTCGACCGTGGTGAACAACGCGCTGGACTGCCTGGCGACCGGCAACCACTGCGGCAGCTTCGTCCCGCCGGCCAAGTGGCCGACCATCCGCGGCGCGATGACCTGGTCCACCAACTGGGACGCCAACAACGGCAACGACTTCTCCAACAACGTCGGGGCGTTCGTCCACGGCATGCAGTGACTCTCCGCCGGTGCACCGCTCCTTGAGGGTGGGGTGGGTGCACACCAGGGGCCCGTCGTACCGCTGGGGGTACGACGGGCCCCGCCCGCGTCCGAGCCCTGACGGCCCGTCAGTCCGCCGCCAGCACCGCCGCCAGGGCGCCCAGCAGCATCGCCGGGCCGAAGGCCAGCTCGGTGCGGCGGCCCGCCCGGCGCAGCACCAGCAGCAGCACCGCCCACAGCGCGGCGACCACCCACATGAAGAGGACACCGGCGTAGACCGTGCGCCAGCCCCCGAGGCCCAGCACCGCGCCGAGCGACGGGGCGAGCTTGACGTCGCCCAGGCCCATCGGCGCGAGCAGCGCCAGCAGCAGGAACAGCCCGCCGAGGACGCCCGCGGCCAGCGCGCAGCGCAGCCACACCGCCGGGCGGTGGTCGGCGAGCGGGACCAGCAGGACCGTCCCGGCCAGCAGCGGCAGGGTCAGCGCGTCCGGCAGCCGCTTCACCGCACCGTCCACGAAGCCGAGCACCACGCCGAACAGCGCGACCCACACCAGCAGCGGCAGCCAGCGCGGCGGCGCGTCCGCCGCGAGCGCCGCGCCGACCGCGGCGGCCACCGCCTCGACGGTCAGCGGCGGCGGACCGGACCGACCGCCGCAGCGCACGCAGCCGCCCAGCGGCGTCACCGCGCAGGTGCGCCACGGCTGCCCGGCCGGCACCGCGAACCGCACCACCAGCGAGCGCAGCGGCACTCCCGCCAGCAGGCCGAGCACCGCTCCCAGCGCTGCTCCGAACATCCGGCACCTCCCCTGACGGCCCGCCGCGACCCTACCGCCGCTCCGCGGCTCGTCCGTCCGTGTCCAGGTGGCGAACACCACGCGGGTATCGGCCCGGCCCGGCCGTAAAGTAATCGGGTATGCAGGTCATCCAGTCCAGCAAACTCGCCAATGTCTGCTACGACATTCGCGGCCCGGTGCTCGACGAGGCGATGCGGCTGGAGGAACAGGGCCACCGCATCCTCAAGCTCAACACCGGCAATCCGGCCGCCTTCGGTTTCGAGGCCCCGCCCGAGATCCTCCAGGACATCCTCCGCAACCTGTCCTCCGCGCACGGCTACGGCGACTCCAAGGGCCTGCTGTCGGCCCGCCGCGCCGTGGTCATGCACTACGAGGAACGCGGCCTGCACGGCCTCTCGGTCGAGGACGTCTACCTGGGCAACGGCGTCTCCGAGCTGATCCAGCTCGCCATGACCGCCCTCCTCGACGACGGCGACGAGGTGCTCGTCCCCGCCCCCGACTACCCGCTGTGGACGGCGTCCGTCTCACTGGCGGGCGGCACCGCCGTCCACTACCGCTGCGACGAGCAGGCCGAGTGGTACCCGGACCTCGCGGACATCGCCGCCAAGGTCACCGACCGCACCCGGGCGATCGTGGTGATCAACCCCAACAACCCGACCGGCGCGGTCTACCCGCGCGAGGTGCTGGAGGGGATCGTCGAACTCGCCCGCGAGCACCGGCTGGTGGTGTACGCGGACGAGATCTACGACAAGATCCTGTACGACGGCGTGGAGCACGTCCCGCTCGCCACCCTCGCCCCGGACCTGTTCTGCGTCACCTTCAACGGCATGTCCAAGTCCTACCGGGTGGCCGGCTTCCGCAGCGGCTGGATGGTGCTCTCCGGCGACCGGCAGCGCGCCCGCTCCTACATCGAGGGCCTCAACGTGCTCGCCTCGATGCGGCTGTGCGCCAACATGCCCGCCCAGCACGCGGTCGCCGCGGCGCTCGGCGGACGGCAGTCCATCCGCGACCTGATCCTGCCCGGCGGCCGGCTGCTCGCCTCCCGCGACGCCGCGTTCGAGCTGCTCAACGCGATCCCCGGCGTCTCCTGCGTGAAGCCCAAGGGCGCGCTGTACGCGTTCCCGCGGCTCGACCCGCAGGTGTACAAGATCAAGGACGACGCGCAGATGGTCCTCGACCTGCTGCGCTCCCAGCGGATCCTGATCGTCCAGGGCACCGGCTTCAACTGGCCCGACCCCGACCACTTCCGCCTGGTCACCCTCCCCCGGCCGGAGGACGTCGCGGACGCGGTGACGCGCATCGGCGACTTCCTGTCCGGCTACGTGCAGCCGTAGTCGCGCCCCGCAAGGGGCGGGAACGGCAGGATCCGCCCGGGGAGGGAAGCTTCCCCGGGCGGATCCGCCGGTGGTCCGGACTCAGCCGAGTCGCTTGACCAGGGCCTGGTACTCGTCCCACAGCGCCTTCGGCGTGTGGTCGCCGAACATCTCCAGGTGGGCCGGGACCAGCGCGGCCTCCTGCTTCCAGATCTCGGTGTCGACCGAGAACAGCAGCTCCTGGTCGGCGGCCGGGATGTCCAGGCCGTCGAGGTCGAAGCCGTCGACCTTCGGGAGGATGCCGATCGGGGTCTCGACGCCCTCGGCGGTGCCTTCGAGGCGCTCGACGATCCACTTCAGGACGCGGCTGTTCTCGCCGTAGCCCGGCCAGACGAACTTGCCGTCGGCGTTCTTGCGGAACCAGTTGACGTAGTAGATCTTCGGCAGCTTCGAGGCGTCGGCCTCGGCGCCGACCTTCAGCCAGTGCGCGAAGTAGTCGCCCATGTTGTAGCCGCAGAACGGCAGCATGGCGAACGGGTCGCGGCGCAGCTCGCCGACGGTGCCCTCGGCGGCGGCGGTCTTCTCGGAGGCGATGTTCGCGCCGAGGAAGACGCCGTGCTGCCAGTCGAAGGACTCGGTGACCAGCGGGACGGCGGTGGCCCGGCGGCCGCCGAAGAGGATCGCGGAGATCGGCACGCCGGCCGGGTCCTCCCACTCGTCGGCGATGGTCGGGCACTGCGCGGCGGGGACGGCGAAGCGCGCGTTGGGGTGGGCGGCGGGGGTGCCGGACTCGGGGGTCCAGTCGTTGCCGCGCCAGTCGGTGAGGTGGGCGGGGGCGTTCTCGGTGAGGCCCTCCCACCACACGTCGCCGTCGTCGGTGAGGGCGACGTTGGTGAAGACGGTGTTGCCCCACAGGGTCTTGATGGCGTTGGCGTTGGTGTCCTCGCCGGTGCCGGGGGCGACGCCGAAGAAGCCGGCCTCGGGGTTGATCGCGTAGAGGCGGCCGTCGGCGCCGAAGCGCATCCAGGCGATGTCGTCGCCGATGGTCTCGACCTTCCAGCCCGGGACGGTGGGCTGGAGCATGGCGAGGTTGGTCTTGCCGCAGGCGGACGGGAACGCGGCGGCGACGTACTTGACCTCACCGGACGGCGGGGTGAGCTTGAGGATCAGCATGTGCTCGGCCAGCCAGCCCTCGTCGCGGGCCATGGTGGAGGCGATGCGCAGCGCGTAGCACTTCTTGCCGAGCAGGGCGTTGCCGCCGTAGCCGGAGCCGAAGGACCAGATCTCCTTGGTCTCGGGGAAGTGCGAGATGTACTTGGTGGTGTTGCACGGCCAGGCGACGTCGGCCTCGCCCTCGGCGAGCGGGGCGCCGACGGTGTGCACGGCCTTGACGAAGTCGCCGTCCTCGCCGAGCTGGTCGAGCACGGCCCGGCCCATGCGGGTCATGACGCGCATCGACACGGCGACGTAGGCGGAGTCGGTGATCTCGACGCCGTACGCGGCCAGCGGGGACCCGACGGGGCCCATGGAGAACGGCACCACGTACATGGTGCGGCCCTTCATCGCGCCGCGGAACAGGCCGTTCTCACCGGAGAAGATCTCCCGCATCTCGGCGGGGGCCTTCCAGTGGTTGGTCGGGCCGGCGTCCTCCTCCTTCTCCGAGCAGATGAAGGTGCGGTCCTCGACGCGGGCGACGTCGGACGGGTCGGAGGCCGCGTAGTAGGAGTTGGGGCGCTTGGTCTCGTCGAGCTTGGTGAAGGTGCCCTGGGCGACGAGCTGCTCGGCGAGGCGGTGGTACTCCTCCTCGGAGCCGTCGCACCACACCACGCGGTCGGGCTGGGTGAGGTCGGCAATCTCGTTGACCCACTCCACCAGGCGCTGGTGGCGGGTGGGCGCGGACTCGGTGATCGCAGAGATCTGAGGCGACACGATCGCTCCGTTTCACACCATCTCGGCCAGGAGACGGCTTCGCGGGGGTTGAGGGTGCTTACACGGTAGACCCGGCGCGCCGTCGCTCATTCGTCGAAATGGCGTCATTGACGAGATTTTTACTACGGACTGTCTGATTCGGAGGCCCCGAACCACTCGACGGATGCCCCGTCCGGGTCTCGCACACACCGCTCGAACACTCCAGAACGTCTAAAAGTGAGGATCGCCACTTTCCTACGTGCCGGTAACCTACGGTTCCGTAAGATGCTGCTCATGACCGCGGAAGCCCTCGAGCTCGTCAAGCCCAAGTGGCGCGGCTGGTTGCACGCCGGAATGTTCCCGGCCGCCCTCGCCGCCGGAATCGTGTTGATCTGCCTGGCCCAGACGACGGCGGCGCGAATCGCCTGCGTCGTCTACTCGGTGAGCGCCTGGATGCTGTTCGGGGTGAGCGCGGTCTACCACCGCTTCACCTGGGGGCCGCGCGGCGAGGCGGTGCTGCGCCGGCTGGACCACGCCAACATCTTCCTGATCATCGCCGGGACGTACACCCCGTTCACCATGCTGCTGCTGGAGGGCGCGCGGCAGCAGGTGCTGCTGTGGCTGGTGTGGGGCGGCGCGCTGGCCGGGATCGCGTTCCGGGTGTTCTGGGTGGGCGCGCCGCGCTGGCTGTACACCCCTTGCTACGTCGCGCTCGGCTGGGCGGCGGTGTTCTTCCTGCCGGACTTCCTGCACAAGGGCGGCCCGGCCGTGCTGACGCTGATCGTCGTCGGCGGCGCGCTCTACACCGTGGGCGGAGTGATCTACGGCCTGAAGCGGCCGAACCCGTCACCGCGCTGGTTCGGCTTCCACGAGGTGTTCCACGCCTTCACCCTGGGCGCGTTCATCGTGCAGTACGTGGGCGTCTCGCTGGTGGCGTACACCGTGGCGACCTGACCCCCCGCAGCAACGTTCCCCCCTCAGTACCGCGCCGGCTGGGCGGCCCTCGCCTCCAGCCGCTCCCGGGCCCGACGGCAGCGCTCGCAGTGCGCCGCGTCGGGCCCTTCTCCTGCCGCCCGCTGGTGGGCCCGGCCGCGGAACCGGTAGGCGACCCAGGCCATCACGGCCAGCACCTCGACCGCGGAGACCACCCAGACCAGGCGGGCGCCGCCGACCAGGTACCCGGCTATGACAGCCAGCGCGGCCAGCACACCGGCCACCCCGCTCCAGAACCCGGTCGCTCCGTACTCCATTGGCAAACCTCCCGCCGGCCGACAGGTCATCTGACAGGTCGTCAGAGAACTCCCCACCTACAGTGACACGTCCGGCACGGAGCGCGGGAGAACGGGGGATCAACAGCGCATCAATTCCAGAAGTGGGGATCCCGCAGCCCGGACTCCGGTTGCCCTCGCGGGAGGCGCGGCGGGGTGTCAGTCGACCAGCAGCACCAGCTTTCCGGTGGTGCGGCCGGTGTCGCCGAGGGCGTGCGCCTTCGCGGCCTCCGCCAGCGGGAACGTGCCGGCGATCTCGGCCCGCAGCAGGCCGCGTCCGGCGAGGTCGGCGACGGCCGCCATGCCCGCGTGGTCGGCCTCCACCAGCATCATCGCGGTGCGCACGCCGAGCCGGTCGGCCTCCTCGGCCAGGCCCTCGACCGGGACGGGCAGGATCGACACCAGCAGGCCGCCGCGGCGCAGGGTGCGCAGCGACCGCAGCTGGTACTCGCCGCCGACGGTGTCCAGGACGACGTCCGCGTCGCGCACCGCCTCGGCGAAGTCGGTGGTCCGGTAGTCGATCGTCTCGTCGGCGCCGAGGCCGCGCAGGAAGTCGTGCTTGGCCGCGCTCGCGGTGCCGATCACGTACGCGCCGCGGGACTTGGCGATCTGCACGGCGAGGTGTCCGACGCCGCCGGCCGCCGCGTGCACCAGCACCCGGTCGCCGGGGCCGATCCCCGCGGTGTCGACCAGCGCCTGCCAGGCGGTGAGCGCGGCCAGCGGCAGGGCGCCGGCCTGCACCGCGTCGACGCCGGCGGGCCGGGCGGCGAACGCCCGGGCGGGGCCGGTGACGTACTCGGCGTGGGCGCCGACGCCGTGCGGGTAGGGCAGCATGCCGAAGACCTCGTCGCCGGGCCGGAACAGGGTGACGCCGAAGCCGACCGCCTCGACGGTGCCGGCGACGTCCCAGCCGAGCACGAACGGGGGCTCGCCGAGGAAGAGGCCGCTCGCGCGGTGCTTCCAGTCCGTCGGGTTCAGGCCGGCGGCCCGGACCTTCACCAGGATCTCGCTCGGCCCGGGTTCGGGGCGCGGGAGTTCCACCTCCTGCAGGACTTCGGGGCCGCCCAGGACGTCCTGGCTGATCGCGCGCATCGTGTTCGTCGTCATGCCCCCAGCCTGGCCCGTGCCGGACGCCGGCGGCAGTGGCATGATGGTCACTGTCCGATGGGATCCTGCCAGGAGGGCTGTCGTGCCGCACACCCCGGAGCCGAGCGAACCGCAATCGCCGCCGCACCGCATCGCCGTGCTCGCCCTGGACGGCGTGTACCCGTTCGAACTCGGCATCCCCCGGCGGGTGTTCGCCTCCGCCGGCGGCCGCTACGAGCTGGCCACCTGCACCGTGGACGGCCGGCCGGTGCGCTCCGACGCGGACTTCACGGTCGGCGTCGAGCACGGCCCGGAGCTGCTCGGCACCGCCGACACGGTGGTCGTCCCGCCGTTCGCCCCGGTGCCGGCCACCGACCGGCTCGCCCCCGGCGTCGCCGAGGCGCTCGCGCTGATCCGCCCCGGCACCCGGCTGATCTCGATCTGCACCGGCGCGTTCGTGCTCGCCGCCGCCGGCCTGCTGGACGGCCGGCCCGCCACCACCCACTGGGCGCTCGCCGACCACTTCCGCCGGCTCTTCCCGCGGGTGCTGCTCGACCCGGACGTGCTGTTCGTCGACGACGGCGACATCCTCACCTCGGCCGGCGCGGCGTCCGGCGTCGACGTGTGCCTGCACGTGCTGCGCCGCGACCACGGCGCGGCCGTCGCCAACCACGCGGCCCGGCTGTGCGTCGTCCCGCCGTGGCGCGACGGCGGCCAGGCCCAGTACATCGAGCACCCCGTCCCGGCGGTCGGCGCGAGCGGAACCGCGGCGACCCGCGAGTGGGCGCTGGCCCGGCTGCACCTGCCGCTGACGCTCGCCGAGCTGGCCGGGCACGCCGCGATGAGCACCCGCACCTTCGCCCGCCGCTTCCACGACGAGACGGGCCAGAGCCCCGGCCGCTGGCTCACCCAGCAGCGCGTCGCCCTGGCCCGCCAGTTGCTGGAGGCCACCGACCTGACGGTCGACCAGATCGCCGGCCGGGTCGGCTTCGCCAACGCGGTGTCGCTGCGCCAGCACCTGCACGCCGCGATCGGCGTCTCACCGCTCGCCTACCGGCGGACCTTCACCGGAAGGGCCTTCGCCGGCACCGCCTGACGCCCCGTCACCGTGCGCGGGCCCGGCGCCGGCGCACCCCGGTCACGGCTCCGGCCAGCACGGTCGCGCCCAGCGCGGCTCCCGCGGCGAGCAGCGGCCCGGTGCGGTCGGCCCCGGGCGCCCCGGCCGGCGCGGCCTCGAAGCCGCCCGCCCTGCCCGCGGCGTCGTACCCGGAGCCCGGCAGCTTGTCGCCGTACCGCTGGTGGACCAGCTGCTGGTAGGCGGCGACGGTGGCGCCGTGCTCGCCGACCGAGCGGCGGGCGGTGTCGTCGAGCGGCAGCACCCGGCCGTCCTTGAGCTCGTACCAGGCGCCGAGCTGCGGTTCGCGGAAGGCGGTGCCGCCGTCGGCGGCGGCCCTGGCCGCGTAGTCGCTCTCGTCGCTGCCGGACGCGATGTTGACGACCCGCCAGGCGCCGCCCTGCCGGGCCGTCCACACCGAGGCGGTCCGCCCGTCGGCGGCGACGGCCCTGGTGGCGGTGAACTCGACGGTGGCGACGGGCGCCCCGGGCCGGCCGGCCACGAACCCGGCGTCGAGGGTGCGGACCGGCACGGTGTCGCCGGTGAGCCGGGGCGCGGCGGCGCTCGCGGCCCGCGCCTCGTCGTTCGCGGAGAGCGCGAGCGGCTGGTTCGGCGGCACTCCCTCGCGGGCGAAGAAGTGCCCCAACCGGTCGAGCACGGAGGGGTCCTGGGCGGCGGCCCGGGCGGCGGCGAGGTCGCCGGCGCCGGGCTGCGGGTCGGCGGCCGTCGCCGACGGGGCGGCGGCGAGGCCGAGGGCGGCGGCCGCGGCGAGTGCGGCGGCGGCGCGGGCGAGTCGGACGCGGTGGCTGCTCATGTCGGGTCTCCTCACGCGCCGATCCGGTACAGGGAGTGGGTCCAGGAGAACGACCCGTTGCTCACGTAGTAGTTGTAGTCGCCCCAGTTGTAGCGGTAGTTGGACGGCCACGGGTCGCCCCAGTACAGCCAGTTGTTGCCGCTGTCGTAGCCGTACAGCACGTTCATGTGGCCGCCGCCGGAGCTCCACTGGATCCGGGTCTCCACCGGCCGGCCGGCGTCGATCTCGCCCTGCACGGTGGCGTACCGCAGGTAGCCGCTGACGTACGAGCCCGGGTTGATGCCGATCCAGTACAGCGCGTTCTGCACCTCGGCCAGGCTGGCCTGGCTGTTCGGGCAGGTGGAGTTGACCGAGCGGCCGAACGCGGCGTTGCAGAACTGGTTCTGGCTGTAGCTGTAGCCGTAGTAGGCGGCGATGGTGTTGCCGCCCGCCGCCCAGCACCAGTTGCTCTGCTGCTGGGCCTGCATGGTCAGGTTGAGGGTCCGCGAGGTGCCGGCCGCCAGCGGGGCCGGCGGATGCGCGGCGGTCGCGGTCCGGGCCGCGGCGGGGGCGGGGGCGGCCTGGGCGGGGGCGGTGGCGGCCGCGCTCAGCGCCGGGGCGAGGACGCCCAGGGCGAGTGCGGCGACCGTCCGACGCAGCCGCATCGGGGTGAGTGTCATGGGGGTACGGCCTCCTGGCAGGGGCGAGGAGTGGATGTGGGGGCGGCGTCCGGACGCGCTGCCGACGAGCATCCGGCCGTTGCCGTCGAGTGGTCAACGGCCTTGCCGCGCACCGGAGTCGGGGTGTGAACGGGCCCCGGCGGGTGTGAACGGCGGCGCGCTGGGCAGCGCGGATATCGCCCGCGCCGGTGACAAGCCGTCCACAAGGTGTGAATATTCACGCTCAGTCGAGGAGGTGGCCATGCAGCAGCCCACCGCACCGTCCGAGTTGGCCGCGGTCCTGCGCACCGGGCCGTTCCACCTCGCCCTGCGGGCCGCCATCGCCGCCCGCGGCCTCGCCCTGCACCGGCTGCGCGAGCGGCTCGCGCAGCGCGGCGTGCACGTCGGCGTGACCAGCCTCAGCTACTGGCAGCAGGGCCTGCGCCGCCCCGAACGGGCCGAGTCGCTGCGCGCCGTCGCCGCGCTCGAAGAGGTGCTGGAGCTGCCCGAACACTCGCTGACCCGGCTGCTCGGCCCGCGCCGCGGCGGCCCCGACCCGGCCGCCCGGCCGGTCCGCCCCTACCGCGACCTGATCACCCCCGCCGAGGCGGTGGACGGCCTGCTCGCCGTGCTCTCCGGGCCGCCCGACACCGGCCTGCACACCGTCACCCACATCGAACGGATCCGGGTCGGCGCCGACCGCCGGCTGCAGCGCCGCGACTCCCAGCACGTGCTGCGGGCCCACCGCGACGGCGTCGACCGCTACCTGGCGATCTACCAGGGCGATCCGGGCTGCGACATCGACCGGGTGCGGGTCCGCGCCGAGGAGAACTGCCGGCCCGGTCGGATCCGCCGCGACCCGGCCGCGCACCTGCTGGTCGCCGAACTGCTGCTCGACCGGCGGCTGCGCACCGGCGACACCCACCTGCTGGGCTACGGCTTCGACGAGTCGCCGTCGCCGCAGCCCAGCCGCGAGTACGTGCGCGGCTTCAACGCGGGCGCCGGGCAGTACGTGCTCCAGGTGACCTTCGACCCGGCCGCCCTGCCCGTCCGCTGCGACCGCTTCACCCGCCGCGCCCCCGACCAGTCCCCGCTGGAGACCGAGGAGTTGACCCTCGACGGGCACCACTGCGCGCACCTGGTGGCCGCGGACCTGCCGCCCTGCCTGCTCGGCCTGCGCTGGGACTGGGAGTGACGCCCGGCGTCAGCCGGTGATCCGCCCGCCGGCCACGTCGACGGTCAGGCCGGTCAGCCAGCCCGCGCCGTCGGAGGCCAGGAAGAGCGCGGCGTCCGCGACGTCCGCCGGGGTGCCGAGCCGGCCCAGCGGGTGCGTCGCCGCGACCTTCGCCTGCATCTCGGCGGGCATCCGGGCCGCCACCCGCTCGGTCAGGATCGCCGACGGCGCCAGGCAGTTGACCCGGATGCCGTGCGGCCCGAGCTCGGCCGCCAGGTGCCTGGTCAGCATCACCACGCCCGCGTTGGCCACCCCGTACGCCAGGTTGGCGCCGCTGGGCTGCCGGCCGGCCGCCGAGGACATCGTCAGGACCGTGCCCGACCCGCGCTCCAGCATGCCGGGCAGGAACGCCTGCACGGTCAGGAACACCGAGGTCAGGTCGGAGTCCAGCACCTCGCGCCAGCGCTGCTCGGACAGCTCCGCCGTCGGCACCGGGAACCCCTGGCCGCCGGCGAACACCGCCAGCACGTCCACCGCGCCGAACCGCTCGGCCACCGCCGCCCGCACGCCGTCCAGCGCCCGGGCGTCCGTCACGTCGGCGGTGGCGGCCATCGCCTCGCCGCCCGCGGCGGTGATCTCCCCGACCACCGACGCCAGCGCCGCCCCGTCCCGGCCGACCACGCACACCGACGCGCCCTGCGCGGCGAACGCCCGAGCGGTGTGCGCCCCGATCCCGCGCGAACCGCCGGTGACCACCACCGTCCGGCCCGCCAGCTCCGCGTACGTCCCGGTCATCTCGCTCAACTCCCCTGTGTCGATGCTTCGTTCGATCGTTGATCGGCGGATCGGCGGCGGGTCACCGGCAGCAGGGCGGCCACGAACAGCAGCCACACCAGCCCGCCGAAGCGGACCACCGGCAGCAGGTACATGAAGCCGTCCGCCACCAGGGCGAGCAGCGCCAGCATCCCCGCCGCGGCCACCACCAGGCCCGACCAGGTGACGGCGCGGGGCAGCAGGTCGGTGATCATCGCCGACACCGAGACCCCGGCCGCCAGCAGGCCGAAGCCCGCCGCGAACGCGGGCCCGCCCGCCAAGAAGGACACGTCCGCCAGGGCCCGGCCGAGCGCCGGCGGCGCGTCCGCGGGCAGTCGGCCGCCCGCCCAGGCCACCGCCGCGCTCAGCACCAGCGCGGACGCCGCCAGCACGCCGCCGACCAGCGTGATCGCCGAGCCGGGCGCGGTGATCCCGAGCGCCCTCAGCCGCCGGTAGAGCAGGGCCGCGCACAGCGCGAGCGGCACCGACGCGGCGAGCAGCAGCAGCGCCCCGAGCCGGGCCGACCCGCCGTGCTCCTGCGCGTACCGCACCACCTCGGCGCCGGTGGCGTCCGGGTGCGGGGTGGCGCGGTTGACCGCGGTGTAGGCGATCGTCAGCGCCGTCGTCGAGACGGCCGGCACGAGCAGCGGCGGGCCGGTCTGCGGGCGGCTCTTCGGGCGTCCGGCCGGGGCCGGGCGGGGCGGGGCGGCGGTGCTCATGGTTCCTCCCGTGGCATCCATCGATACACTCGGAATAATGATTACACCGTGGAACGATTGTCAAACGGGTACGATGTCGGCATGAGCATGGATCGAGAGGCGGACCGGCACGGCGACGACCAGCGCCCGGACACCCCGCCCCCGGCCGGACGGCCCGGGCCCGGCGGCGGAGCCGCGTTCCTGCTGGCCCAGCTCGGCGCGCACGCCGCCGAACGCTTCGCCCAGCGGATCGCCGAACTCGACCTCACCCCCGCCCAGGCAGGCCTGCTCCGGCTGCTGGTGCAGAACCCCGGCCGCAGCCAGCGCGAACTCGCCGACGCGCTCGGCATGCCCCCCAGCCGTTTCGTCCCGTTCGCGGACGGCCTGGAGCAGCGCGGCCTGATCGAGCGCCGCCGCAACGCCGAGGACCGCCGGCTGTACGCCCTGCACCTCACCGACCGGGGCCTGGCCCTGCTCGGCCGCCTGCGCGACACCGCCCTCGCCCACGAACAGGACGTCACCCGGTCCCTCACCCCCGAGGAGCACGCCCGACTGACCGCCCTGCTCACCCGGATCGCCGCCCAGCAGGGACTCACCCCGGGCGTCCACCCCGGGTACCGCACCCTGCGCGGCCGCTGACGGGACGTCGGGCGACCCGGCACGGGCCGGTGCGGCGGGAGCTGCCGCGGGCACGAACCGCCGCCGGGCACGCGAAAGGGCCCCGGGTCGGTGTCGACCCGGGGCCCGTCCGGCCGCCCGCTACCGGAAGGCGACCTCGACCGCGTCCGAGACGGGCCGGTAGCCGAGGCGCTGGTAGATCGCGTTGCTGACCGGGTTGGCCAGGTCGGTGTACAGCAGCACCTCGTCCGCGCCGCCGGCCTGCGCGTGCCGGGTGACGGCGGCGGTCAGCGCGCTCGCGTAGCCGCGGCCGCGGTCGGCGGGCGGCGTGTAGACCGGGCCGATCCGGGACATCCCGGCGGCGGCGGGGCTGGCCCCGGCGAGGGCGACCGGGCGGCCGTCGGCCTCCCAGAGCAGCAGGGTGCGGCCGGCGATCCGCTGGTCGGCGTCGGCGGCCGGGTCGGCGGGCGGCTGGAGCCCGGCCTCGACGCAGAAGTCGACCAGCCACCGGGCGACGGTCTCCCGGTCGGCGGGCACGGCGACCCTGGCGTGCCCGGCCGGCGGGGCCGGCGGGGGCGTCAGCTCGCCGAGCCGGAACAGCCGTTCGTTGTGCTCCACCTGCCAGTCGCGTCCGGTGATCCGCTGCCACTCGGCGGCGAAGGCCAGCGCGGTGCGGTGCTCGCCGGCCACCGCGTCGGGCCGGTCGCCGTCCTCGGCGAGTCGGCGGGCGAGGTCCTCGGCGGCCGCGACCGGCATCCGGCCGAGCCGCTGCCCCCACGGCGGAGTGCGCAGGCAGGCGCCGGCGACGGCGCCGTCCGGGTCGCGCCACCAGCCGAAGCGCGGCGGCAGCTCGCCGTACACGTTCAGGCCGTCCCGGCCGAGGCGTTCGACGATGGTGAGCAGCACGGTGTTCTCGGCGGGGTCGGCCGCGAGGAACTCCCCGGCCGCGCTGCGGAATTCGTCCAGTGATGTGGTGAGAGTCCAGCCCATGCCGCATCCTCCCCCACGGACGGCGCCGTCGACCAGCGGGTTTTCCGGTCGACGGCACCGGGCCCGTCACCGGCCGCGCAGGCGTTCCTCGAGGTCGGCGACGTCCGCGGTGGGGCGCTCGCAGACGAAGTGCCGGCACACGTAGGCGGCGGCCTTCCCGTCGAGCAGCGGACGGTCGGCGAGCAGCGGCACCTCGGTGTCGCCGGCCTCGCCGACCGCGACCACCGCGCCGGGGGCGGTGGAGCGCAGCGCGGCCAGGTGCAGCGCGGCACGCCCGGCGTCGCCGGCCGGGCCGACCACCGCGACCTCGCGCGGCCCGTCGAGCAGCGCCTCGGCGACGGCCAGGCCCCAGCCGGTGAACCGGGGCGCGCGGGTGCCGAGCGTCGAGACGATGCCCAACGCCCGTTCCGCGGCGGTGCGGTGGCGTGCCGAGCCGGTGTACGCGGCGTACCCGAGCAGGGCCCCGGCGGCGGCCGTCCAGCCGGACGGGACGGCGTTGTCGGTGGGATCCTGCGGGCGGCGGATCAGCTGCTCGGCGTCGTCGGCGGTGTCGTACAGCGCGCCGGACTTCTCGTCGGTGAAGTGCAGCAGCACCAGGTCCAGCAGCTCCCCGGCGAGTTGCAGCCAGGACGCCTCGCCGCCGACCGCGTACAGCGCAAGGAAGCCCTCGGCGGTGTCCGCGTAGTCCTCCAGCACGCCCGCGTTGGCGCCCGCCGCGCCGTCCCGGGAGGTGCGCAGCAGCCGGCCCTCGGGGGTGAGGTGGACGGCGATCAGCAGGTCGGCGGCGCGCTCGGCGGCCTCGACCAGGTCCGGGCGGTCCAGCAGCGCGCCGGCCTCGGCGAGGGCGGCGATCGCCAGGCCGTTCCAGGCCGCGACCACCTTGTCGTCGCGGGCGGGGGCGGGGCGCCGGGTGCGGACCTCGAACAGCTTCCGCCGGATCTCCCGGTACTTCGCCGGGTCCTCGGGGTCGCGCGGCAGCTGGAGCACCGAGGTGCCGTGCTCGAACGTCCCCGTGACGTCGAACAGTTCGACCGCGAGGGCGGCGTCCTCCGCCCCGAGCACCTCGGCCAGCTGCTCGGGCGTCCACGCGTAGTACGCGCCCTCGGCGTTCCTCCCGGTCGCCGGGTCCGCCGAGTCGGCGTCCAGCGCGGACGCGAACCCGCCCTCCGGGGTGCGCAGTTCGCGCAGCAGGAAGTCGGCGGTCTCCAGCACGATCCGACGGGCCTGCTCGTCGCCGGTGGCGCGCCACAGGTGCAGGTAGACCCGCATCAGCAGCGCGTTGTCGTAGAGCATCTTCTCGAAGTGCGGCACCGTCCAGGTGGCGTCCACCGCGTAGCGCGCGAACCCGCCGCCCACCTGGTCGTACATCCCGCCGCGGGCCATCGCCTCGCAGGTGCGCCGGGCCATCTCCAGCGCGGCCTCGGATCCCGTCCGGGCGTGGTGGCGCAGCAGGAACTCCAGCACCATCGACGGCGGGAACTTCGGCGCGCCGCCGAAGCCGCCCCGCCGCTCGTCGAACGACCGCGTCAACTCGACGACCGCGCCGTGCAGTTCGGCCTCTCCCGGGGGCTGCGCGAGGCCGCTGCCCACCGCGTACACGGAGGCCCGCTCGGCGAGGTCCTTCCCGATCCGCGCCGCGACCTCCGCGACCTCGGCCCGCCGCCCCGTCCACGCCTTGTCCACGCCCTCCAGCACCTGCCGGAACGACGGCATCCCGTGCCGCGGCTCGGGCGGGAAGTACGTCCCGAAGTAGAACGGCTCCTTCCCGGGCGTCAGGAACACCGTCATCGGCCACCCGCCCTGCCCGGTGGCCGCCTGCACCGCCTCCATGTACACCGCGTCGACGTCCGGCCGCTCCTCCCGGTCGACCTTCACCGCCACGAACCGCTCGTTCAGGAACCCGGCCGTCGCCTCGTCCTCGAACGACTCGTGCGCCATCACGTGGCACCAGTGGCACGCGGCGTACCCGACGCTCAGCAGCACGGGCACCCCGCGCCGCTCCGCTTCCGCGAACGCCTCCTCCCCCCACGGCCACCACTCCACCGGGTTGTCAGCGTGCTGCAGCAGATACGGCGACGTCGCGCCCGCAAGACGGTTCACGGCATCACTCTGCCACGGGGGAGCGTCGGAGCCTGCCTTCGCGGCGCTGAGTGTCCGGAAGGTCTCCGGCCGGCGTGGGCGGGCTATTCCGTCGCGGGGGCGGGCTTCGCCGCCTGGGAGCGGGTCCACTCGGTGGTTTTGAAGCAGGCGGTCAGCCAGTGCGCTTCCGCGGAGTCGAGGACGATCCCGCCGATCTTCGGGATCGGGCCCAGCATCGGCAGGGGTTCGAGGTGCAGCATCGATTCGGTGATCCGGAAGGGTTCCCAGTCGAGGTCATGGTGGAGCAGCACGGCGAACGTCTTGCCGTGGCCCTGCTGGAACACCATCGGTTCGCCGCAGTCGTTGACGAACGACTTCACGGTGTCGTTGTGCGCGAACTCGACGTCGGCCATGTCCGCCCACCTGGCGACGCCCTGCCGTTCCCAGCGGAGGTAGGTGCGGATGCTCTCCACGAAGGAGGGGAGCGAGTGGTCGTCGAGCAGCGATTCGGCCTGGACGACGATCGACTTCGGTGTCTTCCGCAGTGCCTGGGCACGGCGGAGCTGCCGGGTGGCGTGGGCCCAGAACAGGCCGCCCCGTTCGGGGTCGTGGACGACGCACAGGACGGGCGGGATCCCGTCGCGCCAGTTGTCCCCGTGAGTGCCGATCCTGACGCGGTGGCCGCGGCGGGTCCGGGTGGAGGTCCCGCCCTTGACCTGGATCGCCACGGCGTCCGCGGTGCGCCGCCCGTCCTGGACGAAGGTGACGTGCAGGTCCTCGCCGAAGTCGTTGCCGCCGTCGATCTCCTGGACGATGTGGCCGTGCCGCTCCAGCAGTGCGCGCACCTCGTTGACGGCCATCCGCTCGACCCGGCGGCTCTCCGGCACCTTTGGCATCCCGCTGCCCCCCTCGTGCTGTGGAGGGCCAGGCTATGACAGCCGGTCGTGGCGGCGGCCGGCGGCTCAGTCGTCCTTGGGGTCGGGCTGCTCGGTGAAGTCGATCTTCTTGAAGCGGGCGTTCATCGACTTCAGGAGGAACCAGGTGGCGATGCCGAGGGCGGCGAAGACGACGAAGCCGAGGAGGCCGGGGGTGACCTTGGTTTCGTCGAGGGCGAGGTCGGCGGCGAGCTGGGTGACGTTCACGGGGGTGCTCATTCGTCCATGGTGACCCGGCCCTACGCGGGCCGGGTCACCGGGGGGTGGTACGGGTTACTTGCGGAGGCCGGCGAAGAGGTCGGTCTCGGGCAGGTCGGTGGCGACCAGGGACTTGGCGAGCTCGTAGTCCTCGGTGGGCCAGACGTCGCGCTGGATGTCGAGCGGGACGCGGAACCACGGGCCGTCGGGGTCGATCTGGGTGGCGTGGGCGATCAGCGCCTTGTCGCGGATCTCGAAGTACTCGCCGCACTCGACCCGGGTGGTGATCTCGCGCTCGGCGCGGCCGGACTTCTCCCAGCCCTCGATCCACTCGCCGTACGGCGAGTCGTGGCCGTTCTCGGTGAGGTAGGCGTGCAGGGCGCGGATGCGCCCCATCGGGAAGCCGTGGTTGTAGTACAGCTTGGACGGCTGCCAGGGCTCGCCGGCCTCGGGGTACGCCTCGGGGTCGCCGGCGGCGTCGAAGGCGACCATGGTGATCTTGTGGGTCATGATGTGGTCGGGGTGCGGGTAGCCGCCGTTCTCGTCGTACGTGGTGATCACGTGCGGGCGGAACTCGCGGATCAGCTTGACCAGGGTGCCGGCCGCCTCGTTCACGTCCTCCAGGGCGAAGCAGCCCTCGGGGAGCGGGGGCAGCGGGTCGCCCTCGGGCAGGCCGGAGTCGACGTAGCCGAGCCACGCCTGCTCGACGCCGAGGATCTCCCGGGCCGCGTCCATCTCCTTGCGGCGCACCTCGTGGATGTTCTCCTCGACCCAGGGGTCGCCCTGGAGCTTGGGGTTGAGGATCGACCCCCGCTCGCCCCCGGTACAGGTGGCGACCAGGACCTCCACCCCTTGGGCCACGTACATCGCCATGGTGGCGGCGCCCTTGCTGGACTCGTCGTCCGGGTGCGCGTGGACCGCCATCAACCGCAACTGCTCGCTCAACGCCTGGGTTCCCTTCCAGGTACAGGTATGTCCGCTTCGTCGGGCCGACTCCCCCGCCGCCTGTGGCGCGGACGTGCCCCTCCTATAGTGACGGACTGGAGGGCGCGTCCATTCCCGCGGACGGCCGAACGCTCCTCCGCGAAAGGACCGAGCCGAAGCATGGACCAGAGCCCTACGCCCCAGACCCCCCTCGCGCCCCCGGCCGGCCGCTACAGCCGGGCCGACGACCGGTCGGCCGACCGCAGGCTGCGGATCGCCGGCGCGGTCTTCGGCGTGCTGCTGGTGGGCCTGATCGCCTGGCTGGGCGGCTCGTACCTGATGCGGGAGACGAAGCTGAACGGCGCGGTCCCGACGTTCCAGCCGGTGTCGGACACCGAGTTGCAGCTCCAGCTGTCGGTGCGCAAGAGCGACGGCACCTCGGGGGTGTGCACGGTCCGCTCGCAGGGCACGGACGGCTCGGTGGTCGGCCAGTCGGACTTCCAGGTCCCGGCCGAGGGGTCGAGCTACGACAAGGTGGTGACCCTGCGGACCACGGCCCGCGGCACCACCGCCGAGCTGCTCGGCTGCACCCCCGACGAGAAGTAGCGCCGGGCGCCGCGGTCACGCGGACGGTGGGCGGAGGGCCTTTGCCCCGCTCACCCTTTCGAGCGCATAGTCGGAGGGGTGGGGCGGCCGCGCCGCCCGCGGCCCTTCCCGCCCGCACCGGGAACTTGTTAGGCTCGTGATTTCGCCCCTTCCCATGCCGTACGGCACGGAAGCGGGCGTTGCTTTGCATCTGCCCAGAAAATCGCCCACTGCTGCCGAACCACCCTCGCAGCAGCGCCAGCACCGACGAGGAGCACCCTGTGACCCAGACCAACGATGACGTGACCTGGCTCACTCAGGACCACTACAACAAGCTCAAGGCCGAGCTTGACCACCTGACCGGGCCCTGGCGGATCGAGATCGCCCAGAAGATCGAGGCCGCGCGCGAGGAGGGTGACCTCAAGGAGAACGCCGGCTACCACGCGGCCAAGGACGAGCAGGGCAAGACCGAGGCGCGGATCCGCCAGCTGACCCAGCTGCTGGAGCGCGCGAAGGTCGGCGAGGCCCCGGCGGACTCGGGCGTGGTGGCCCCCGGCATGCTGGTGAAGGTGGCCTTCGACGGCGACCTGGACGACACCATGGAGTTCCTGCTGGCCTCCCGCGAGGTCACCGACGGCGACATCGACGTGTACTCGCCGCAGTCCCCGCTGGGCAAGGCCATCATCGGCAAGTCGGTCGGCGAGGACGCCCAGTACGAGCTGCCGAACGGCAAGAAGGCGGGCGTGAAGATCATCGACGCCAAGCCGTTCTCCGGCTGACCCACGGCCACGGGAACCGCGACAGCGCCGGACGGCCGCTCCCCCGGGTGGGGGGGGCGGCCGGCCGGTGGGTACCGGC
>NZ_JBHWDS010000006.1:16466-54530 GCF_042734615.1 Kitasatospora sp. NPDC059646 | reverse complement strand
GCGCCTCGTCTAGGGGGGGGGCTTGATGCTCCAGCCCGACAGGCTTACGGCCGCCGCCCCCGCCGCCGGGGACACCGCCCCCGGCGCGGCGGGCCCGCCCGGCGGGGGGGGGGCCGCCCCGTCCGGTCGTTCCGGGCGGCTGTCCGGGGTCAGCCCGCGGCGCGGCGGTACTTGCGCACCGAGAGCCAGGAGAACACCACCGTGATCAGCACCGACCAGCCCACCGACACCAGCACGGCGTGCTGCATCGGCCAGACGTCGGGGACGGGGCCGATCTGGTTGCCGAACAGGCTGCGGCAGGCCTGCACGGTGGAGGAGAACGGGTTCCAGTAGGCGATCGGCTGGAGCCAGCCCGGCATCGAGCTGACCGGCACGAAGGCGTTGGAGATGAAGGTCAGCGGGAACAGCCAGATCAGGCCGGCCGAGGTGGCGGCCTCGGGGCTGCGCACGGACAGGCCGATCAGTGCGCCGATCCAGGAGAACGCGTAGCCGACCATCAGCAGCAGGCCGAACGCGGCGAGCGCGTTCAGGAAGCCGTCGTGGATCCGCCAGCCGACCAGCAGCGCGACCAGGGCGAGCACGACCACGGTGAACGCGGTCTGCACCAGGTCGGCGAGGGTGCGGCCGGTGAGCACCGCGGCGCGGGACATCGGCAGCGAGCGGAACCGGTCGACCAGGCCCTTGGTCATGTCCTCCGCGATGCCGGCGGAGGCGCCGGCCACCGCGAAGGTGACGGTCTGGGCGAAGATGCCGGCCATCAGGTACTGGATGTACACGTCGTGCCCGGGCGGGGCGCCGGGGATGACGATGGCGCCGCCCATCACGTACGAGAACAGCAGCACGAACATCACCGGCTGCATCAGGCCGAAGACCACGATCTCGGGGATCCGGGTCATCCGGCGCAGGTTGCGCTTGGCGACCACCCAGGAGTCGTGCAGGGTGGCGGCGGCGCCGCGCCGCCGGGTGACGGGGACGGGGCCGATGGCCGCGTCGGGCAGTGCGGTGGTCATCTCAGACGTCCTTCCCGTGGCCGCGGCGGCCCTTCCCGGCGGCCGGCCCGCCCTCGCCGCCGCCGTCCTCGTCCTCGGTGGCGTGGCCGGTGAGGGAGAGGAAGACGTCGTCGAGGGTGGGGCGGCGCAGGCCGATGTCGTCGATCTCGATGGAGCGGGCGTCCAGTTCGCGGATGGCGTCGGCGAGGACCTTGGCGCCGCCGCTGACCGGGACGGTGATCCGGCGGGTGTTCTTCTCCACCGCCGGGTCGCCCTTGGCGAACGGGGTGAGCGCGGCGACCGCCTCGGGCACCAGGTCGGCGTGGTGGACGACGACCTCGATGCGTTCGCCGCCGATCTCGGCCTTGAGCTCGTCGGCGCTGCCTCGGGCGATCACCTTGCCGTGGTCGACCACCACGATGTCGTGGGCGAGGCGGTCGGCCTCGTCCAGGTACTGGGTGGTGAGCAGCAGCGTGGTGCCCTGCTCGACCAGGGTCTCGATGACCTCCCAGAGGGCGAGCCGGTTGCGCGGGTCGAGGCCGGTGGTGGGCTCGTCGAGGAACATCACCGGGGGCCGGACGACCAGGGCGGCGGCCAGGTCGAGACGGCGGCGCATGCCGCCGGAGTAGGTCTTGGCGGTGCGGTCCATCGCGTCGGAGAGGTTGAACCACTCCAGCAGTTCCAGGGCCCGCTTCTTCGCGTCCCGGGCGCTCATCTGGTAGAGCTCGCCGACCATCTGGAGGTTCTCGCGGCCGGTGAGGTACTCGTCGACGGCGGCGTACTGACCGGACAGGCCGATCAGGCTGCGCACCTCGTTGGGGTGCTTGAGGACGTCGACGCCGGCCACCGTGGCCCGGCCGGAGTCCGGTTGGAGCAGGGTGGTCAGCACCCGGACGGCGGTGGTCTTGCCGGCTCCGTTGGGGCCGAGCAGTCCGAGCACGGTGCCTTCGGGGACGTCCAGGCTGACGCCGTCGAGGGCGCGCACGTCGCCGAAGGTCTTGACCAGGTTCTCGGCTTCGATGGCTGACGCCATGGTCCTGCCTCATCTCCCTGATGCGAGGTCGGAAGTACGAGTTCGGTGTCGCTTTTGGGCAGAGATCACCCAGTCTGGTACCGGAGCGGACGGACGGCAAAAGCTCGCGATACATCGCAAGATGCTGCCACTCGCGATATATCGCGTCAACCCGTGCAGGTGATCCGGGTCTCACCCGGGGCCGCGGCGCTCAGCGCGAGACCACGTAGCCGTCCTCGCGCAGCTCGCCGATCACCGCCGCGCAGTGCTCCGGCCCCTTGGTCTCCAGGTGCAGGTCGACCTCGACCTCGGTGAGGCCCAGCTGCGGGTCGATCCGCACGTGCGCCACGTCCAGCACGTTGGCGTCCACCCGGGTCAGCACGCCCAGCAGGCCCGCCAGCGCGCCCGGCCGGTCGGCCAGCCGGACCCGCAGCGACAGGTAGCGGCCCGCCGCGGCCAGGCCGTGCCGGAGCACCCGCTGCATCAGCTGCGGGTCGATGTTGCCGCCGGACAGCACCCCGACCACCGGGCCGTCGAAGGCGCCCGGCTCCGACAGCAGCGCGGCGATCGGCGCCGCCCCGGCGGGCTCGACCACCAGCTTGAGCCGCTCCAGGCCGACCAGCAGGGCCCGGGAGAGCGCGTCCTCGGAGACCGTCCGCACCCCGTCCGCGAGGGAGCTGACCACCTCGAACGGGATGTCGCCCGGGCGGCCGACCATGATGCCGTCGGCCATGGTGGCGAACCGCTCCAGCGCGACCGGCCGGCCCGCGGCCAGCGACAGCGGGTACGCCGCGGCGGCGGCCGCCTGCACGCCGATCACCCGGACGTCCGGGCGCAGCGCCTTGATCGCGATCGCCACGCCGGCCAGCAGTCCGCCGCCGCCGGTGCCGACCAGCACGGTGCGCACCTCGGGGCACTGTTCGAGGATCTCCAGGCCGACGGTGGCCTGGCCGGTGATCACGTCCCAGTGGTCGAAGGGGTGGATGAACACCGCGCCGGTGGCGTCGGCGTACTCGCGGGCCGCCCGCAGCGCCTGGTCGACGTTGGCGCCGTGCAGCCGCACCTCGGCGCCGTACTCGCGGGTGGCGGCGACCTTCGGCAGCGGGGCGGCGACCGGCATGAAGACGGTGGAGCGCACTCCGAGCAGCGCGGCGGCCAGGGCCACGCCCTGGGCGTGGTTGCCGGCGCTGGCGGCGACCACGCCGGCGGCGCGCTCGACCGGCAGCAGGCCGGCGATCCGCAGGTACGCGCCGCGCAGCTTGAACGAGCCGGTGCGCTGCAGGTTCTCGCACTTGAGGTGGACGGGCGTGCCGGCCACTCCGGACAGGTGGCGGCTGCTCTGCATCGGGGTGACCCGGGCCACCCCGGCGAGCATCTTCTGCGCGCCCCGGACGTCGTCCGGCGTGATCGGCCAGTTCTGCATGAAGATCAGCCTAGGGCGGGATGGTTCCGGTGCCCGCCCGGCGCGCGTACGCTGCTGGGCACGAGTCGCCCGCACCCCCGTGAGCCGCGATGAGCATGCCGTCCGACGTTCCCGAATTCGACTGCCAACTCCCCTACCAGGTCGCGGTGTTCGCCCGGCGGATCGGCGCCGCCGGGGAGCTCGACCGGGCCGCGTTCCTGCTGCTGGACCAGCTGGCCGCCGACGGGCCGGCCAACGTGAAGACGCTGGCGGCCGCGCTGGGCGTGGATTCGTCCACGGTGACCCGGCAGGCCGCGCCGCTGCTGCGGGAACGGCTGCTGGCCCGGGTGCCGTACCCGGCGGACCGGCGGTCGGTGCGGCTCGCGCTGACCCCGGCCGGCGCCGGGCGGCTGGCGCGGGAGCGCGAGCGGCGGTGCCGGCTGATCGCCGAGCTGACCGCGGACTGGACGCCGCACGAGCGGACGGTGTTCTGCGCGCTGCTGGAACGGTTCAACGACGGCCTGCGCAACCGTCGTTGACGGGCCGTCGGCCCGACGGCGGTCCGCACCGCCGCCGTCGGGCCTGCCGGGGCCGGGTCAGCCGAGGGCCTGCTCCAGGTCGGCGAGCAGGTCGGCGGCGGACTCGATGCCGACCGAGATGCGCACCAGGTCGGCGGGCACCTCCAGCGGGGAGCCGGCCGCGGAGGCGTGGGTCATCCGGCCGGGGTGCTCGATCAGCGACTCGACGCCGCCGAGGGACTCGCCGAGGGTGAACAGCTGGGCGCGGTTGCACACCTCGACGGCGGCCTGCTCGCCGCCGGCGACGCGGAACGACACCATGCCGCCGAACGCCTTCATCTGCTTGGCGGCGACGTCGTGCCCGGGGTGGGTGGGCAGGCCCGGGTACAGCACCTGCGTCACCTTCGGGTGGGCGGACAGCAGTTCGGCGATCCGGGCGGCGTTGTCGGAGTGCCGGTCCATGCGCACGCCGAGGGTCTTGATGCCGCGCAGCACCAGCCACGCGTCGAACGGCCCGGCGACGGCGCCCATCGCGTTCTGGTGGTAGGCGACCTCCTCGGCGAGGCCGGCGTCGGCGACCACCAGGGCGCCGCCGACCACGTCGGAGTGGCCGCCCATGTACTTGGTGGTGGAGTGCACGACGACGTCCGCGCCGAACGACAGCGGCTGCTGCAGGTAGGGGCTGGCGAAGGTGTTGTCGACGACCAGCAGGGCGCCGGCGGCGTGCGCGATCTCGGCGACGGCGGACAGGTCGGTGATGCCGAGCAGCGGGTTGGAGGGGGTCTCCACCCACACCGCGCGGGTGTTGGGACGGATCGCCTCGCGGACCTTCTCCGGGTGGTGGGTGTCGGCGACGGAGAAGTCGACGCCCCAGCGGGTCAGCACCTTGGCGAACAGCCGGAAGGTGCCGCCGTAGGCGTCGTTGGGGATGACGATGTGGTCGCCGGGCTTGAGGACGGTGCGCAGCAGGGTGTCCTCGGCGGCCAGGCCGGAGGCGAAGGCGAGGCCGCGGGAGCCGCCCTCGATCGCGGCGAGGCACTCCTCCAGGGCGGTGCGGGTGGGGTTCGCGGAGCGGCTGTACTCGTAGCCCTCGCGGAGTCCGCCGACGCCGTCCTGCTTGTAGGTGGACACCTGGTAGATCGGCGTCACGACTGCCCCGGTCCGGGGATCCGCTTCCTGGCCCGCGTGGATGGCGAGGGTCTCGAAGCCGTGGGAAAGCTGGTGCTCGGTCATGCCGTCGAGCCTAGTGCGGCGGACCGGTCACGGGTGGCGGTTGGGCACCTCCGCGGCGGCGGCGCGTCAGGTTGCCGTTCCGTCACCGTATTGGCCTCGCGAATGGCCAGGTCGTACCGCTACGATCTGCCAGCCGCACACATGATCGACACTTGGGGGCGCGGAATGTCCACCGAGCGCACCGGCATGCGCACTTCCACCCGGGCCCTGCTGGCGGTCACGCTGCTCGCCGGGTTCTACCTGCTCGCGGCGGCCATCGTGGTCGGCCTGGTCTGGCTGAACGTGGAACTGGTCCTCGACTCGGACAGCTTCCACTCCGGCATGATCAAGCTCTGGCTGCTCAGCGCCGCCATCGCCTACCCGGTGCTGCGGGTGGTGTTCCTGACCCGCCGTCCGAGCCGGGACGGGCACGACGGCCTGCTGCTGACCCGGGAGGAGCAGCCCGAGCTGTGGGCCCGGGTCGACCGGATCGCCGAGGCCACCGGCGTGCGCGGCCCGGCCGAGATCCGCCTGGTGCCGGCCGTCAACGCCGGCGTCTCCGAGGACACCAGGCTGCTCGGCATGGTGCCCGGCCGCCGCCACCTGGTGATCGGCGCGCCGCTGCTGATCGGCCTCACCGAGGCCGAGCTGGACTCGGTGCTCGCCCACGAGTTCGGCCACTACGCCAACAACGACGTCCGGCTGTCCGGCGTCACCGTGGCCGGCCGCACCGCGATCGCCCACACCATCGCCACCCTGCACCACCGCGCCGACCAGCACCTGGCCGGCCGGGCCGCCGAGATCGCCGACGACAACGCCTACCGGGTGGCCCGCGGCCGCAAGGCCCGCGACGAGGACCCCGGCAACGGCGGCGTCGAACGCTACCTGGCCAAGCTGTTCACCCAGTACGCCAAGCTGTACTTCCGGGTCTCCGAATCGGTCAGCCGCAGCCAGGAGTTCGCCGCCGACCGGCACGCCGCCCGGATCGCCGGCCGCGACGCCACCGCCTCGGCGCTGCGCCGCATCCCCGCCCTGGACGCCGCGCAGGACTTCTACCTGGACCGCTACGCCACCATGGGCTGGGACGCCGGCCTGCTCCCGCCGCCCGGCCAGTTCTTCGGCGGCCTCGCCCACCTGCTGGCCGACCCGGAGCGCCGCGAGGAGCTCGCCGGGATGGGCCTCGACCTGCCCGACGAGCAGGCCGACCCGTACGACTCGCACCCGCCGATCCGGCAGCGGGTCGCCGCCGTGGAGGCCCTGCCGGACACCCCCGGCCTGCCCGGGCTCGGCGAGGACCGGCCGGCCATCGGCCTGCTGCGCGACCCGCAGCGGTGGCTGGCCGAGCTGGAGTCCGCCTCGCTGGTGCCGGAGGCCGCGAACAAGCGCCGCGTCGACTGGCCGGAGCTGGTCCACGAGACGCTGCTGGTGCACGCCCGGGAGAACGCCCAGCCGGTGCTGCGCGCCCTCACCGACAGCGGCCTGCACGGCACCGTCGAGGCCATGCTGGACGCGCTGGACGCCGGCCGGGGCGCGGAGCTCGCCGAACGGCTGCCGCAGACCGAGGAGTCCGCGAAGGCCACCGGCCGGGCCGCCCGCGAGTTCCGGCGCCCGCTGCTGCGCAAGGCCCTGATGTCGCTGACGGTGTTCGGCCTGGCCTCGCAGCAGCTGGCCCGCTGGGAGCTGTCCTGGAGCCGCCCGGCCGCCCTGGTGCTGCCCGGCGACCTCGCCGACCGGCTGCCCGCCGCGCTGGACGCCGCGGTCGCCGACACCCCCGACACCGCCCCGCTGCGCACCCTGCTGACCGAGGCCGCCGCCCCGGCGGCCGCGCGGTCCTGACTTCCCGTCACCCCTGGAGCTGAACCACCCGATGGCCCGTCTGATCGTCATCGTCCCACTGGTCCTGCTGGTCGGCTTCAAGCTGGCCACCTGGCTGATGGAACGCCGCACCGCCAAGCTGAAGACCGCCACCGAGGCGGCGAAGGCCACCGTCGCCCGGGTGGAGGAGGCGACCCGCCCGACCATCTACCCGTCCGAGCACGGCCTGGTCGGCCGGGCCGAACTGGTCCGCGACCCGGGCCTGACCGGCCCGGACGTGGACGCCGCGCTGGCCGCCCTGGAGGAAGGCGACTGGCGCCCGGCCGCCGGGCTGCTCGCCGCCGCCGCGGGCGACCACGACCGGCGCTGGGGCCTGGTGGGCCGCTTCGCCGAGCCCGCCGCCGCGGACGACGCCTGGCTGCTGGCCTGGCGCGCCGAGCAGCCGGACAGCGCGGACGCCGCGCTGCTCGCCCTGGACGCGCTGATCGACCTGGCCTGGGAGGTCCGCACCGGCTACAGCGCCAGCCAGGTCACCGCGGAGCGCTGGGCCGCCTTCCGCAAGGTGCTGGCCGACGCCGAGGCCGCCGCCGCCGAGGCGGTGCGGCTCGCCGACCCCGGCGACCCGCTGCCGTTCGTCGCTCAGATCCCGCTGGCGATGGGTCAGAGCTGGGACAACGAGCGGTTCCTGGCGCTGTGGCAGGAGATCGTCTCCCGCGACCCGCACAACTTCTCGGCGCACTCCAACGCCCTGCAGTACTGGTGCGCCAAGTGGAAGGGCAGCCACGAGAAGATGCACGCCTTCGTGGACGCGGCGATCGCCGCCGCCCCGGAGGGCAGCCTGCTGTCCGCGTACAAGCTGCACGCGTACTACGAGCAGTTCCAGCGGGACAAGGCGCCGCGGGAGGCGTACGCCGCCCCCGAGGTGCAGGCCGCCGCGGACGCGGTGATCGCCGCCCTGGAGACGACCGACGCCGACGAGCGCCACCGCCGCTACGCGCACGGCTGGCTGGTCTGGGTGCTCGACCGGGCCGGCCGCCCGGGCGACGCGATGCCGCACCTGCGGGCGCTCGGCCGGTTCGTCCCGATCCCGTGGTCGTACTGGAACGACCCGGTCGAGAAGTTCGTCAACGAGCGGGTCGACATCGTGCTGGCGGCCACCGCGGAGTGACCGCCGTGCCTGGCGCGCTCCGCGCCGGGTGCCGAGGATGGAAGACATCAGCCGCGCCCCCTCCGCCGAGCCCGGCGCAGGGGGCGCGGGTCGTTCTCGGCCGGAGGTGAGCGGAGATGGCCGGGTTGGTGCGGATGAGTCTGGACTCCCCCGAGGAGGTTCGCCCGTTCGAGGGCGGCAAGGGGCAGTTGGCGCTGGTGAACATGGCGGGCGGCGGCGTCGGCCGGGCCGTGTTCGAACCGGGCTGGCGCTGGTCCGAGCACGTGAAGCCGATCGCCGGCACGGACAGCTGCCAGGCGTCGCACGCCGGCTACGTGATCTCCGGCCGGATCCGGGTCGAGATGGACGACGGCCAGGCCGAGGAGTTCGGCGCCGGCGACTTCATGCTCTGCCCGCCCGGCCACGACGCCTGGGTGCTGGGCGACGTGCCCTGCGTGATGCTCGACTGGCAGGGCTACGCGGACTACGCGAAGCGGGGCTGAGCCGGGGCCTGTCCTCGCATCCCCGCCCGCCGCACGCCGCACGCCGCCTAGCGCCTGCGCACCTCGTGCATGAAGCAGCCGAACTCGACGGCCCGCACGTGCACCACGGCGGTCTCCGGGTCGGCCAGCAACTCGGCGGCCAGCTCGGGCAGTTCGCCGGGCTCGCCGACCCGGCCGCCGAGGATCCGACCGTCCGCGGAGTAGGCGCGCACCACCCGCTGCCCGCCGTGGAAGCCGTCCGGCCAGCCGCCGGCGAAGCCCCCGCAGGGCTCGGCGTGGACGAACACCGGGCCGGTCTCCAGGTACGCGCCGGGGTCGCAGGCCGTCTCCTCGGCCCAGCGGCGCAGCGGCGCGTACGAGAGCAGGGTGATCCGGTCGCCGGGCCGGGCCCGGGTGAGGCAGCAGCGCAGCGGCGCGCCGCCGTCCTCGGTGACGGTGACGGGGTGGCAGCGCCCGCTGTCGTCGAGCCGGCGCAGTTCGGCGAGCGTCGGCGCGGGGATGGCCCGGACGTCGAGGGTGGTGTCGTAGCTGTTCATGGGCCCCAGCCTGCGCCGTCGGGACGGGCGGGTCCGGCGGGATCCGGACGTCGCGCTGCGGCGGGGTCCGGAACGTGCGGCGGCCCGCCGCAGCGGTGCTGCGGCGGGCCGTGGTGCGCGCTGCGGGGCGGGCGTCGGGTCAGCTCTTCTTGAGGGAGGCGCCGAATTCCTTGATGTCCTGGAACGACAGGCCGGCCGAGTTCAGCGTCCGGGCCTGTTCCCGGGTGACGCCGGCGGCGGCCAGCTCGGCGTACTGGGCCTCGGTCAGCGGGGCGGCCGGGCCGTCCGCGCCGTCCTCGGCGCCGCCGGTGGCGGCCAGCGTGGCGGCGGCCTCCTGGAGCTTGGCCAGGTCGAACTCGGTGGCGCCCGCGGGGGCGGTGACGGCCGGGGCGTCGGGGACGAAGCCGAGCCGCAGCGGGAAGTGCGCGGACGCGTCGGGCTTGTCGGCGAACTGCATCAGGTCGAAGGTGACGGCCTGCGCCTTGCCGCCCTTGATCATCACGTCGGCGGCGAACTTGCGGTCCGGCACCTCGGGCATGTCGTCGGACGGCAGCGGCGGGAAGGCGGAGGAGCCGGACGCCAGCTTCTCGACGGCCTTCATCAGGCCCTCGACCAGCGGGCGGGCGGGCGCCGAGACCTGGATGACGTCGGCGTCGCCGGACTTGCCCTTCTCCTCGACGGTGATGTTCTTCGACACCACGGCCTTGACCGTCTTGCCGAACTGCTCCATCTCCGACGGGTCGAAGCTCGGCATCGCGCCGAGCGGCGAGCCGGTGAACGGGTTGCCGCCGAGCGGCGAGCCGCCGGTCTTCTGCTTCTCGCCCGCCTCGCGGAGCTTGTTGAGGTCCATCGAGACCCACTTGCCGTCGACGACGTCCTTGACCGGGGCGGCCTCGGGCGGCAGCTGGGACATCATCCGGTCGATCTCGCCGGTGTCCTGACCGCTCATCCGGGCGATGCCGCGGACGTCCGCCTTCAGGTACATCTTGTCGCCGACGATGCGGACGTCCGCGTACGTCTGGCCGGACTTCTTGGCGCCCAGCGCGTAGCCGACGGCCACGCCCTTCAGGTCGTACGGGTCGTTCAGCGCGCCGACGCCGCCGGCCTTGAACGCCTCGGTGTCCTTGAGCGGCTTGTCGGCGCTCATCGACACGTTCAGCGTCAGGTCGGCGAACAGGTCCGCGTCCTTCTGCTCGATCGGGTCGTCGACGGCCTTGCCGAAGGCGACGATCTGGTCCGGCGTGGCGTCGACGGACAGCTGGAAGGTCAGCGACTTGGCGTCGCCGAGCTTCTCGAACGCGCCGGAGAGCTTCTCGCCGGCGCTCAGCTCCTTGACGGCGCCGCAGGCGGTGAGGCCGGCGGCGAGCAGGACGGCTCCGGTGGTGACGGCTATGCCGGCGCGGACGGACCGGCGAAGGGCGGTGTTGATGTCTGAACTCCTGTGCCTGAAGGCGGACTCGGGCCCGATCGGCCCTGCCGCGGAGGCCAGCTCAACACATCGACGCATCCCCCCGCATGCGAATAATTTTTACCATTCGTTGAGGACACTCCCACGGGGCCCCCACCGCCCCGTGCGAAGGTCCGCGCCTCAGAGCGCGCTGCCGGCCTTCCAGTCCGCCCAGGACATGTTCCAGCCGTTCAGCCCGTTGGACGGGTTCACCGTGCGGTCGCCGGAGTTGACCACCTCGACGACGTCTCCGACCATCGAGCTCGCGAAGAACCTGGCCCCGCTGGTGTCCGGGTTCCCGCCGCCCTGCACGTCCTGCAGCGCGATGCAGCCGTGGCTGGTGTTGGCGTTGCCGAACTGCGAGGCCGGCGACCAGTAGTTGCCGTGGATGAAGGTGCCGGAGGTGGTCAGCCGCTGGGCGTGCGGCACGTCCGGGATGTCGTACTCGCTGCCGAGGCCGACCGTGGCGGAGTTCATCCGGGTCTGCTGGAAGCGCTCGGAGATCACCATCTTCCCGGCCCAGGTGCGGTGGTCGGGCGAGCCGCCGATCACCGGGTAGGTGGCGGTCACCCGGCCGTCGGTGCTGACGGTGAGGGTGCCGGCCTTCAGGTCGGCGACCGAGACCTGGCTGCGGCCGACGGTGAAGGTGACGTTCTTCGACTGGGTGCCGTACACGCCCTTGGCGCCGGCCACGTCCTTCAGGCGCAGCTTCAGGGTGACGGTGGTGCCCTTGGCCCAGTACTGCTGCGGCCGGAAGTCCAGCCGGGTGGCGTCGACCCAGTGGCCGACGATCTCCACCGGCGGGTCGGCGACCACGGTGATCGCCTGCTCGACGGCCCGCCGGTCGGTGATCGCCTTGTTGAAGTTGATCGACACCGGCATGCCGACGCCGACCGTGGCGCCGTCCTCGGGGGTGAAGTAGCCGACGAAGGTGTTGGCCGGGGAGGCGGTGGAGAAGCTCGCGTTGGCGTCCGCCGGGCGCTTGTCCTTGTCCTCGGCGGCGGCCGCGACGGTGTACGTGCTGCCGCTGGCCAGCTTCGCGGTGGACGTCCAGCTGGCGCCGTCGGCGGCGAGTTCGCCCGCTATCTGCTTGCCGGTGCCGTCGGTGACGGTGACCGAGGTGAGGGTGCCGTTCTGCACGGTGACGGTGACCGGCGCGGTGAACGGTGCGGCGGTGGCGCCGTCGGCGGGGGTGATGGTGATCTGCGCGACGGACGCCTTGGGGCTGACCGACTGGGTCTCGCCGCCGCCCGCCGGGGCCGAGCCCCCGCCGTTGCCGCCCGGCGTGGCCTTGCTGCCGCCGCCCTGGCAGGCGGCCAGCAGCAGGACGGGGGCGCCGAGCAGCCCGGAGAGCACGCCGCGCCGGCTCCACTCGCCGCCGCGCGGCCGCTCCTGCTTCTCCGCTGCGGTCACGTCCACGCTCCTCGGTACCGGGTTCCCTCGCACGAGTCCGCTCGCACAAGATCACTCAAAAATGTGCAGATCATATGAGAGTACTCAAGAGGGCGGCAGAACGGACAAAAAGGCCCGGTCCGGGGCTACCGGACCGGGCCTGTACGCAGTGGCGCGAGGTGTCACTGCACCTCGTACTCGTCCCAGCCCTCGTCGTCCGGGTCGTAGTCGGTGGTGGCGGACTCCCAGGTGGCGGAGGCGAGCTCCACGCCCGGCACCTCGCCGAGCAGCGCCACCGGGTCGACGAAGTGGGCGAGCGAACCCGTCGGGTCCACCTCGATCGCCTCGACGGCCTGGGCGCGCTCCTCGTCGTCCAGGTACTCGTCGTCCGCGACCTGGGTCAGGGCGGCGGCCTTCAGGGCCTGCTCGTCGGTGATCTCGGCGATCACCTCGATGGTGAGGCGAACGTAACGCGGTGCGTCCTGCTCGGGCAGGTCAGTGCTGGTCATGACAGCGAGCGTAGGCGGTCGCACAGCCATCCGGAAACGAGGTTCCGGGCCGGAACGCGGCGAAGGCCGGCCCGGGAGTCCCGGGCCGGCCCTGCCGTCTCCGCACGCACTCCCCCACCCGGGAGTGCACGGAAGCCGCGCCTCGCGGCGCGTGATCCGCCGCGGGTGCCGTCGCCCCCTGCACGGTGGCAGGGGCGGGACGACGGCGGCGCCCGCGGGCCGGACACGACGGCCCGGTCAGGCCGACCGTCGCGTCCCCGGCGACCGCGGGAGTCGGAGAGCCGCTACCGACCCCGCTGTCGCCTTTCTCGGCTTTCTTGCCGTGCCCACCACAATGCCCGAGGCGTGTTAACCCGGTGATGCGTGATTGTGACGTCCACGTACCGGCTCCCGGGCGGGCGGCGGGCCCTGAGGGTCCGTCAGTGACCGGCCCGGGCGGTCAGGAAGGACAGCAGGTCCTGGCGGGTGACGATGCCCTGCGGCTTGCCCTCCACCAGCACCACCACCGCGTCGGCCTTCTCCAGCACCGTCATCAGGTTGGTCACCGACTCGCCCGAGCCGACCACCGGCAGCGGCTTCGACATCACGTTGTCCAGCGTGTCGGTCAGCTCGATCCGGCCGTTGAACAGGCCGTCCAGCAGCTCGCGCTCGACCACCGAGCCGACCACCTCGCCGGCCATGATGTCCGGGTGGCCGGCGCCCGGCGAGACCACCGGCATCTGCGAGACGCCGAAGTCGCGCAGCACCCGCACCGCCTCGGCGACCGTCTCGCCCGGGTGCATGTGCACGAACTGCGGGATGCCCTCGTGCTCCACCGCGTCCTTGCGGGCCAGCACCTCGCCGATGTGCGCCTCGTCGGTGGCGGTCGGCAGGAAGCCGTAGTCGGCCATCCAGTCGTCGTTGAAGATCTTCGACAGGTAGCCGCGGCCGCCGTCCGGCAGCAGCACCACCACGACGTCGTCCGGCCCCAGCTCGCGGGCCACCTCCAGCGCGGCCACCACGGCCATGCCGCAGGAGCCGCCGACCAGCAGGCCCTCCTCCTTCGCCAGGCGGCGGGTCATCTGGAACGAGTCCTTGTCGGAGACCGCGACGATCCGGTCCGCGACGTCGCGGTCGTAGGCGGTCGGCCAGAAGTCCTCGCCGACGCCCTCGACCAGGTACGGGCGACCGGTGCCGCCGGAGTACACCGAGCCCTCCGGGTCCGCGCCGATCACCTGGACCTTCCCGCCGGACGCCTCCTTCAGGTACCGGCCGGTGCCCGAGATGGTGCCGCCGGTGCCGACGCCCGCCACGAAGTGGGTGATCCGGCCGTCGGTCTGCTCCCACAGCTCGGGGCCGGTGGAGTGGTAGTGCGACGCCGGGTTGTCCGGGTTCGAGTACTGGTCCGGCTTCCAGGCGTTCGGGGTCTCACGGACCAGCCGGTCCGAGACGTTGTAGTACGAGTCCGGGTGCTCCGGCGCGACCGCGGTCGGACAGACCACGACCTCGGCGCCGTACGCCCGCAGGGTGTTGATCTTGTCGGTGGACACCTTGTCCGGGCAGACGAAGATGCACTTGTAGCCCTTCTGCTGGGCCACGATCGCCAGCCCCACACCGGTGTTGCCGCTGGTGGGCTCGACGATGGTTCCGCCCGGCTTGAGTGCGCCGGACGCCTCGGCCGCCTCGATCATCCGCATCGCGATCCGGTCCTTCACCGAACCGCCCGGATTGAAGTACTCGACCTTCGCCAGCACGGTGGCGCTGATGCCCTCGGTGACCTTGTTGAGCTTCACCAACGGGGTGTCGCCGACCAGCTCGATGATCGAATTGTGGTACCGCACGGGGGTCCTCCCGGTCCATGGCAGCCCTGATTGCCGAAACCCCCAGCCTAGGGCCCCCCTTCCCCCCGTCGCGCCCAACCACCGCATGTCCCGTCCGGAACCCCCCGCCGGGCGGCCCGCCGCCGCCCGGCCCGGCACCGCCCGGGCGGGTGGTTGCCGGGAGCGGGCGGGTACGGGAGCCCGGTGAGCGGGTACGAGTGGGGGTACGTGCGGTGCGGTGGGACGGAGAGGGAGAGGGGGTGGCCGCAATGGCCGGCTCGCAGGCGTCGAGGGTGCGGGTTGCGCGGCGGATCGCCACGGCGGCCGCGTACGGGGGCGGTGGGTTGGGGCTGCTCGGCGTGGGGCTGGCGGGGGTGCTGCTGACCGAGAGCCGGATGGCGATCCGGGCGATCGGGATCCTGGACGGCGACCCGCCGCACGCGGACGGGCTGTACGGCGAGGCGTTCGCCGATCCGGCGGACCTCCGGGCGCCGCTGGTGCTGGCGTTCCTGGGCGACTCGACGGCGGCGGGCCTGGGGGTCCAGCGGGTGCAGGAGACGCCCGGGGCGCTGCTCGCGTCGGGGCTGGCGTCGGTGGCCGAGCGCCGGGTGCGCCTGGTGAACGTGGCGAAGTCGGGCGCCCGCTCGGGCGATCTGGCGCGGCAGCTGGAGCTGGCGCTGCCGCACCGGCCGGACGTCGCGGTGCTGATGATCGGCGCCAACGACGTGACCAGGCACGCGCCGGCCGCGCGGAGCGTGCGGGAGCTGGGCGAGGCGGTGGGTCGACTGGTCGCGTCGGGCTGCGAGGTGGTGGTCGGGACGTGCCCGGACCTGGGCACGATCAAGCCGGTGCGGCCGCCGCTGCGGTGGGTGGCGCGCCGGTTGAGCCGGCAGCTCGCGGCGGCGCAGACCATCGCGGTGGTGGAGGCGGGCGGGCGGACGGTGTCGCTGGGGTCGCTGCTGGGTCCGGAGTTCGCGACCCGTCCGGAGCTGTTCTCGGCGGACCGCTACCACCCGTCCGCGCAGGGCTACGCGACGGCGTCGATGGCGATGCTGCCATCGCTGTGCGCGGCGCTGGACCTGTGGCCGCAGGACACCCCGGCGGCGGTGGGCGGCCCGCTGGAGCCGCAGGCGGTGCTGCCGGTGGCGGTGGCGGCCGCCGCGGCGGCGGGGCGTTCGGGCACCGAGGTCTCGGCGGCCGGTCCGGCGAACGGCACCTGGCGGTGGGCGACCCTGAAGCAGCGGTTCCGGCTGGCGCTGCCGGGCGGTGAGGACGCCAAGGCGCCCGAGGCGGTCGTCGAGGGCGGGCCGCTGCGGGCGATCGCGTCGGCGAACTCACATCCGGGGGCGGATGACGCCGGAGCTACCAAGCGGTAACTTTCCCCGGGAGATCCACCGGATCGCGTCCCGAGGTCACTCAGCGAGGAGCCCGCCATGCCCGAAGCCGTCATCGTCAGCGCCGCCCGTTCGCCGATCGGCCGGGCGTTCAAGGGTTCGCTGAAGGACATCCGCCCGGACGACCTGACCGCGCAGATCATCGGCGCCGCGCTGGCCAAGGTCCCGCAGCTGGACCCGCGGCAGATCGACGACCTGATGCTGGGCTGCGGCCTGCCGGGCGGCGAGCAGGGCCACAACCTGGCCCGGATCGTCGCGGTGCAGATGGGCATGGACTACCTGCCGGGCGCCACCATCACCCGCTACTGCTCGTCCTCGCTGCAGACCACCCGGATGGCGCTGCACGCGATCAGGGCGGGCGAGGGCGACGTCTTCGTCTCGGCCGGCGTGGAGACCGTCTCGCGCTCGATCCACGGAACCTCGGACGGCATGCCGGGCACCATGAACCCGCTGTTCGACGAGGCGCAGGCGCGCACCAAGCACCGCGCGGAGGTCGGCGGCGGCGAGTGGCACGACCCGCGCGAGGACGGCCTGCTGCCGGACGCGTACATCGCGATGGGCCAGACCGCGGAGAACCTGGCCGCACTGAAGGGCATCACCCGGGCCGAGCAGGACGAGTTCGGCGTGCGCTCGCAGAACCTGGCGGAGGCCGCGATCGAGGCGGGCTTCTGGCAGCGCGAGATCACCCCGGTCACGCTGCCGGACGGCACCGTGGTGAGCGCGGACGACGGCCCGCGGGCGGGCGTGACGCTGGAGGGCGTGTCCGGACTGAAGCCGGTGTTCCGCCCGGACGGCACCGTGACGGCCGGTAACTGCTGCCCGCTGAACGACGGTGCGGCGGCGCTGGTGATCATGTCGGACACCAAGGCGCGCGAGCTGGGCATCACCCCGCTGGCCCGGGTGGTCTCCACCGGCGTCTCGGCGCTGTCGCCGGAGATCATGGGCTACGGCCCGGTGGAGGCGTCCAAGCAGGCGCTGAAGCGGGCCGGCCTGTCGATCGGCGACATCGACCTGGTGGAGATCAACGAGGCGTTCGCGGCCCAGGTCATCCCGTCGTACCGGGACCTGGGCATCGACCTGGACCGGCTGAACGTCAACGGCGGTGCGATCGCGGTGGGCCACCCGTTCGGCATGACCGGCGCCCGGATCACCACCACTCTGATCAACTCCCTCCAGTGGCACGACAAGCAGTTCGGTCTGGAGACCATGTGCGTCGGCGGCGGCCAGGGCATGGCGATGGTCATCGAGCGGCTGAGCTGATCGCCGGTGGCGACGTGACGGGCGTCTCACCCGTCCGGAGTCACCGAGCGTGATTGAGGGCCGGATCACACCGGAGGTGCGATCCGGCCCGTTTTTTCGCCTCCGGAGACCGGAATGTCGACGCACCGGAATGGATCAACTCCGCTGCGTGGAACGGTATTACCTAACAATTTGAGGACAAGTAGGAAAGTCACCAGCAAATCGGACATCAGCCCCTGCAGTAACTGCCGCCAATACGGCAGTGTGGAGGCGTAACCCCGTTCCGCCCCTCGTTGGGAGTACGTTCCGTGAGCGTCGTCCACACCTCCCTGCTGCTGGCCCTGATCGCCCTGACCGCCGCCGTCCTGCTCCACCTCCGCACCCTGGGACGGAAGTTGGACGCCGCGCAGAGCACCGCGCAGTCCGCCCTGCAGCTCGACGAGGCGCTGATACGCCGCGCCGTCGCCGAGGCGCTCGCCGCCGACCGGGAGCGGGAGATCACCGAGGCCCGGGCGTTCTGGGCCGAACAGGAGGCGCGCGCCGCCGAGGACGCGCCGCTGTTCGACACCCCGTTCACCGCCGCCGGCGAGGACTGGCCGATCTTCTTCCCGCGCCCGACCGGGCCGCAGGACGCCGCCGACAACCACGGGGTGATGGACCCGGAGTTCGGCGAGGCGCTGCGCCACGCGCTGGAGGACCTGGTCAAGGACGGCCCGGCGGAGGGCAGTTCGGCGGACGGCGCGGCCCGGCACCCCGGGCAGGGCGGCGGCTTCCCGGCCCCGGCGGACAACGGCGACGTGCGGGCCCGCCGCGAGGCCGACCTGCTGGCCACCGGCCTGGAGGCCGGACTGCTGGACGCCGAGAGCGAGACCGCCGCGGCGCCCGACCCGCGCCGGCACCCCTCGCACCCGGACTTCGTGCCCAGCCCCACCCCGTCCCGCGAGTGGACCGACGACCGGCTGGCCGCGCTCGCCGAGGAGCGGATCGCCCTCACCGACGTCCGCCCCGGCCCGCTCGGGACGCTGGACGTGTACGCCTTCGCCGACGGCACCACGCTGTGCGTGGCCCCCGGCGACCGGGAGGCCGCCTACCGGCTGATCGACGCCGTCCGGGCCGGCGAGGACGTCCGACTGCTCGGCGGCTCGCGGTTCTCCGGGTCGTACTCGCTGACCTTCTCCACCGACGACGAGGCCGTCTACGTGCTCGCGGACCGGGTGGTGGCCTCCATCTGACCCGTCCGCGCCCGGACTTCGGGGCGTCGGCCGCACGGCGAGGGGTTGCCCGTGCGGTCGGCGCCCCTTCGCCGTTGCCGGGGCTGACGCGGCGTCAGGCGGTCAGGCGGTCGGTGGCTTCGAGGTCGGCGAGCGCGGCGGCCAGCTCCTCGGGGCGGTCGGCGGCCGCGGCGGCCAGGTCGTGGCCGGTGACGGCGAGTTGGTCGCCGACCGCGAACACCCCGCAGTCGGGGACGGGCAGCGGCGGCAGGCCCTCCAGCGCGCGGGCGGCGTCGGCCAGCCGGCCGGCCAGCGCGAGCGCCGCGGCGGCCCGCGAGGGGTGGCCGGGGACGGCGCCCAGCAGGCGGCTCTGCGGCATCGCGCGGAAGCGGTCGGCCAGCCGGTCCACGGCGGCGATCAGCCGGGCGGCGGTGGCGGGGTGGGGCTCGGACATGGCCCCGAGGGTAGCCGGACCGGGGCCGGACGGAACGCGGCGGGCCCCGGAGGTCGTCGCCTCCGGGGCCCGCCGCGTCGTCACCGCCGTGCTCAGTCGTCGCCGCGCAGGATGGCGATCAGGCGCAGCATCTCCAGGTAGATCCACACCAGCGAGAGCGTCAGGCCGAAGGCGGCCCGCCAGGCCTCGCGCTCGGGCGCGCCGTACCGGATGCCCTCCTCGACCTCGTTGAAGTCCAGGGTGAGGAAGAACGCACCGAGGGCGATGCCGACGATGCCGACCACGATGCCGAGCGGGCCGGAGCGGAAGCCGAAGTCCGCGCCGAGCAGCGTCGCCACCAGGTTGACGAACATCAGGATCACGAAGCCCATCGCGATCGAGATGCCGATCCGGGTGTACCGGGGGGTGACCCGGATCCGGCCGCTCTTGTAGGCGATCAGCGTGGCGGCGAACACCGCGGTGGTGCCCAGCACGGCCTGGACGGCGATGCCCGGCAGCAGGCTGTTGAAGGCCTTGCTGAGCGCGCCGAGGAAGAAGCCCTCCAGGCCCGCGTACGTCAGGATCAGCGCCGGGTTGACGCTCCGCTTGAAGCTGATCACCAGGCCGATGACCATCGCGGCGAACGCGGCGACGCCGGCCAGCGCGAAGTTGTCGACCGGCACCACGAACCAGGCCGCCGCGGCGGCGGCGACCAGCGTCAGCAGCGTCATCGACGTGCGGGCGACCACGTCGTCCAGCGTCATCCGGCCGGTCCGGGCCGGGCCCGCGGCGGGGGCGCCGTACATCTCGGCGAGCTGCTGGTCGGTCAGCGGCTGACCGCCGGCCTGCCGGCCGTAGGCGTTGTCGGCGTACGGGTTCTCGGCGTACGGGTGGCCGTACGCCTGGGCCTGCTGCCCGGCCGGCTGCGCGCCGAACCCCGCGTACTGGTTGTCGCGGGTGAAGGACCCCTCCCGCGAGAAGACCGGGTTTCTGCTTCTCATCACATTCCCTCCGGGGCAGTACAGCACCACCCACTCAGCTCACAACAGTAATGGTTTGGCAAAGTATTCCGCGTCAGCCGCGAGGAGGATCCCGTGTCGCCTGCGCGCGGGGTCCCCGAGGGGGCAGGGTGGGGGGCGCAACTGACACCCGATCAGAAAGGCGGCCCCCCGGATGGCCGAGGAGCTGTACGCCACCCTGAAGACCAACAAGGGCGACATCGAGATCCGGCTGCTGCCGGACCACGCGCCGAAGACGGTGAAGAACTTCGTCGAGTTGGCCACGGGCGAGCGCCAGTGGATCGACCCGAACACCGGGCAGCCCAGCAACGCGCCGCTGTACGACGGCACGGTGTTCCACCGGGTCATCCAGGGGTTCATGATCCAGGGCGGCGACCCGCTGGGCAACGGCACCGGCGGCCCGGGCTACAAGTTCGCCGACGAGTTCCACCCGGACCTGGCGTTCACCAAGCCGTACCTGCTCGCGATGGCCAACGCCGGCCCGGGCACCAACGGTTCGCAGTTCTTCATCACCGTCGGCCCGACCGCCTGGCTGACCGGCAAGCACACCATCTTCGGCGAGGTCACCGACGCGGCCGGCCGGCGGGTGGTGGACGCGATCGCCGGAGTCGAGACCGGGCGCAACGACCGCCCGCTGGAGGACGTGGTGATCGAGAAGGTCGTCGTCGAGACCCGCTGACCGGCCCCGGCGGAACGCCGCGCCGCCCGCCCCCGGGCTGCGGGGACGGGCGGCGCGGCGGTCGACGGGCCGTCAGTCGGTCTTGATGCTGGCGAGGATGTCCATCCGGGAGGCCCGGCGGGCCGGCCAGAGGGCGGCGACGATGCCGACCAGGGCGGCCAGGCCGAGGAAGAGCAGGACGCTGCCGTAGGGGATCACCGTGGTCAGTCCCTTCAGTTCGGAGGCGAGCACCCGGGCGGCGGCCCAGGCGAGGAAGCAGCCGAGCAGGACGCCGATGACGGCGCCGAACAGCGAGATCACCACGGACTCGATGCGGACCATCCGCTTGATGCCGCGCCGGTCCAGGCCGATCGCCCGCAGCATGCCGATCTCGCGCTTGCGCTCGAACACCGACATGGCCAGCGTGTTGATCACACCGAGGACGGCGACGATCACCGCCATGCCGAGCAGGCCGTACATGATGTTCAGCGCGTTGGTGACGATCCGGCTGAACTGGTCGACCATGTCCTTCTCGGTCAGCACCTCGATCACCGGGTTGCGGCCGGTGGCGTCCTTGATGGACTGCTTGAGGTCCGCGGACGGGCCGTTGGCGCCCTTGACCATGATCTCGTTGACGTAGGCGTCGGGCTCGTAGGTGTCGATCATCGCGTTCGGGGCGACGATCGGCGAGACGCCGTCGTTGCGCTCGAAGACGCCGCCGACGGTGGCGTCCACCGACTTGCCGTCGGCCACCTCGATCTTCACGGCGGAGCCCTGGGTCAGCTGGTGCTTGTCCGCGAACTCGTCGTTGACCAGGATCTGGCCCTGCTTCAGCGCGCCGGTCGAGCCGGACTTCATGTCCAGCGCCACCAGTTGGTCGAAGGAGGCGGCGTCCAGGCCCATGACGGCCCGGTCCTGGCCGGCCACCGTCCACATCACGTTGCTGACCGGGCTGACCGCGGTCACGCCGTTCGCCTTGGAGATCAGCGCCGGCAGGTCGTGCGACAGCTCGTGGCCGTTGGCCATCGAGACCACGTAGTCGGCCTTCATCGAGCTGCCGACCGCCTTGGTGACGGCGGAGGTGACCGAGTTGCCGATCACGGTCAGCGCGGTGACCAGGGTCAGGCCGATGGTCAGCGCGGCCGCGGTGCTGGCGGTGCGGCGCGGGTTGCGGACGGCGTTGCGCCGGGCCAGCTTGCCGGGGGTTCCGAACACCTTGCCCAGCAGCGGGCCGACCAGCGCGATCACCGGGCGGGACAGCAGCGGGAGCAGGACGAAGACGCCGATCATGGTGAGCGGGGCGCCGAGCTCCAGCAGGGCCTGGGCGCCGGTGCCCTTGCCGGACGCGCCGGCCAGGATCAGGGCGATGCCGCCGCCGGCGATCACCGCGCCGATCACGTTGCGGATCACCAGGCCGCGCTGGGTGGTGGGGATGTCGCCGCTGCTCATCGCCGCGACCGGGGGGATCCGGGAGGCGCGGATCGCGGGGATCAGCGCGGACAGCACGGTGACCACGACGCCGACCACCAGGGTGGCGATCACCGTGACGGGGGCGATCACCAGCGAGCCGGTGGGCAGGCCCTCGTTCAGCGAGTGCATCAGGGACTGCATGCCGGCGCCGATGCCGATGCCGGTGAGCAGACCGGTCGCGGAGGCGATCACGCCGATCAGCAGCGCCTCGACCAGCACCGAGTTGGTGACCTGGCCGCGGCCGGCGCCGACGGCGCGCAGCAGCGCGAGTTCCTTCAGGCGCTGGGCGATCAGCATGGTGAAGGTGTTGACGATGATGAAGATGCCGACGAACAGCGAGATGCCGGCGAACACCAGCAGCATGGTCTTGGTCCCGCTGACCGCACTGGCGACCATCTTGGTCTGCTCGTCCTTGAGCTCCTGACCGGTCTGCAGCTCGATCGAGTCGGCGGGCAGCTTGGCCCGGGCCTCGTCCAGCAGGGTGCCCTCCGCGGTGCCGGCCTTGGCGGTCAGCACGATCGAGCTGTACCGGCCGGGCTCGAGCAGGCGCTGCTGGGCGGTGGCGGTGTCCATCAGCACGAGGGTGCCGCCGGAGCTGACCTGCGGGTCGTCGGTGGTGAAGACGCCGACGAGGGTGGTGTCCTCGGCGGCGCCGTTGCCGGCCACCCGGACCTTGTCGCCGACGTGGTAGCCGGCCTTGTCGGCGGCCTGCTGGTTGAGCGCGATCTCGCCGGCCGCCTTCGGGCCGCGGCCCTGCGCCATCGGGTAGCGCGGGTCCTGGCCGGAGCCGCCCGGGACGAAGTTGGCGCCGCGGGAGTTCCACGCCTCGCCGACCAGGTTGCCCTTGCGGTCGGCGACGCCGGTGAAGCCGGCGACCACGCCGCGGGCGCGCTCGGTGCCGGGGAGTGCGGTCAGTTCGCGCACGGTGGCGTCGGTCAGCGGCTGCTGCTGCTTCGCGTCCGGGGCCTTGGGGCCGCGGGAGAAGCCGCCCGCCTCGTGGTCGGTGACCAGCACCGAGACGTCGGAGTAGCTGTTGGAGTAGCTGTTGCGCATGGCCTGTCCCATGGTGTCCGAGAACACCAGGGTGCCGGCGACGAAGGCGGTGCCCAGCATGACGGCGAGTGCCGTCATCAGCAGTCGGCCCTTGTGGGCCAGCACGTTGCGCAGTGCGGTGCGATACATGGGTCAGTCCTGGGGTGATGGGGTCCGGCGCTGCGGGAGAGGCTGCTGACGCGGGGTCAGCTGGTCCGGCCCTTGGCGTCGAAGCGACGCATCCGGTCGAGGACGGAGTCGGCGGTGGGGCGGGTCAGCTCGTCGACGATCCGGCCGTCGGCGAGGAAGACCACGCGGTCCGCGTAGGAGGCGGCCACCGGGTCGTGCGTCACCATCACGACGGTCTGGCCGAGTTCGCGCACCGAGTTGCGCAGGAAGGAGAGGATCTCGGCGCCGGAGCGGGAGTCCAGGTTGCCGGTGGGCTCGTCGGCGAAGATGATCTCCGGCTTGGAGGCCAGCGCGCGGGCGCACGCCACGCGCTGCTGCTGGCCGCCGGAGAGCTGCGCCGGACGGTGCGAGAGCCGGCCGGACAGGCCGACGGTCTCCACCACGCGGTCCAGCCAGGCCTGGTCGACCTTGCGGCCCGCGATGTCCATCGGCAGGGTGATGTTCTCCAGCGCGGTCAGCGTCGGCAGCAGGTTGAAGGCCTGGAAGATGAAGCCGATCTTGTCGCGGCGCAGCTTGGTCAGCTGCTTGTCCTTCAGTCCGACGAGTTCGGTGTCGCCGATGGTCGCGGAGCCGGAGGAGACGGTGTCCAGGCCGGCCATGCAGTGCATCAGGGTGGACTTGCCGGAGCCGGACGGGCCCATGATCGCGGTGAACTCGCCCCGGCCGAAGGAGACCGAGACGTTGTCCAGGGCGACGACGCGGGTCTCGCCTTCGCCGTAGACCTTGTTCAGACCGGTGGCGCGGGCCGCCGCCAGACCGGTGTGGGCTGCGTACGCGGTCGAGGTGCTCACGAAGGGGACTCCTGTCCGGGAGGTTCGGTTCGTCACTGGGGTGCGGCCCCGGGCATGCCGGCGACCGCTCCACCATCCTCCCGTTGACGATCTTGGAATTCGTCGCTCCGCCGAACGGTTGCTGCCCCGCCCCGAGGCGTACGGCCGCCGTCGGCCCCTCCTCCTGCGGTATGACCCGCACCCCGAGAGCGGGGATGGCCGAGAACCACCGGCCGGTTGGCTGAAATGACAGACGCTTCGTCAGATGTCATGGAAGCATGACAACTTCCGTCGCGAGAAATATGCGAAACCCTCGCCCGGCCGACTAGGCTCAGTACTTGAGGTTGCCGCGCTCCCACGCCCAGATGGTGGAACGCAGACACGGGCAGCTTAAAACTGCTTGACCGAGAGGTCGTGCCGGTTCGAGTCCGGCTCTGGGCACCAGTCTGCACAACCACCGTGACCTGCGGTGATGGCCCGGTTACAGCGGTCCGGCGCGGGTGCCGGGGCGTGTCACGGGCGACGGGCCCAGTGGGTCAGGGCGTCGTGGTTGCCGAGCCAGCGCAGGGTGACCGGGCAGCGGGCCACCGGCCGCCAGTGGGCGGCGAGTTCGGCGAAGAAGGCGTCGTCGGCGCAGAGGCCGCCGGGGCGGTCGCCGAGGTAGAGGAAGTCGTCGCCGCGGTGGGCGCGCAGCGCGTGCAGGGCCATCGGGTCCCGGTGCGGGGGCCAGATCAGCGCGAGCACCCGGTCGGGGTGGGCGGCGGCGTCCTCGGCGGCCAGGCCGGGGCGGACGTCGGTCCAGCGGAAGCGGTCGGTCCAGCCGTTGTGCTCGGTGCGGGCCTCGGCGTCGGTGGCCAGCACGTCGACGCCGCGGGCGCGCAGCTGCGCGGCCCAGTAGCCGCTGCCGGCGCCGACCTCCAGCAGGCCGCGACCGGCCAGCCGGTCGGCGATCCAGTCGAGCGCGGTGCGGGTGACGGGGGCCCAGCTGTAGATCCGGGAGAGCTCCTGGCGGCGCGGCAGCGGCGGCCCGGCGTCGGCCGGCAGGTGGTCGAACACCTCGACGACGGCGCCGTGCCGGGTCTCGCGGCGCAGTGCCGGGTACCAGAGCAGCGGCACCATCTGCGGGTTGTGGACGGCGTGTTCGACGTCCGGTGCGGGCAGCAGCTCGCCGAGCTGGCGGAACGGCCGGCCCCAGCCGGGGTGGTGGAGCTCCCCGCGCTCGGCCCAGAGCCGGATCAGCCGCTCGGCGGTCTGCGCGACCAGGCGCGCCGCCGGGTCGTCGGCCGCTGCCCGCACGGCGGGATCAGAGCCCCATGTGGTCGGCGACGGACAGCGCCATGTGGTCGGGCACGACCAGCGCCATGTGGTCCGGCACCGCGAGGTCGCCGGCGGTCTGCTGGACGTAGCCGTGGGCCTCGACGGACAGGGCGGGCCGGTCGGCGGGGCGCTCGGCGGCGGCGGTGCCGACGACGGCGGCGGCGGCCAGCGCGGTGGTGGCGGCGGCGATCAGGGCGGTGTGACGGGCGGTCAGTTCCATTGCGGCTCCCCCGGGTTGATCTTGGATCGGTGGTCGCCATGCTAGGCGGCCGCTCGCGGGCGATCAATGCCCTTTCGGGGCTCGGTCATGAACAATTCGTTCAAGCAATTCCGTTGACGCCCGCCCGTTCACCGGTGAATGCTGGCTCCCATGACCGACATCCCGCAGCAGCCCGCCGACCCGTTCGCCCCGCCGGACGCGGAGGCCGCCCGCACCCAGCGCGTCTACGCCTCGCTGTTCCGGATCGCCGAGCGCCACGCCGCCACCGACGAGCAGCGCCGCCGCCAGACCAACCCCGCGATGCTCGGCCCGCACGAGGCGGTCCGACTGGTCGCCTTCCTGCTCAGCGGCGCCGCCCTCGCCGAGGAGGGCGAACCCGAGGTCGACCGGGCCGACGTGACGGCCGCACTCACCCTGCTCCCCCTGGTCCGGGCCGAACTCGACGAACTGGAGGCCGGGTTGCTCACCATGGCCCGCGGCCGCGGGATGACCTGGCAGGAGATCGCCTTCGGCCTCGGCCTCGGCACCCCCCAGGCCGCCCGCCAGCGCCACGAGCGCCTGAGCGACCGCACCGCCCCCGCCGACCGGTCCTGACGGCGGCCCGGCGAGGCCCGCCGGCCCGGCGGCGCCGCAAGGCCCCGGAACGCCCGAAGGCCCCCACCCGGCGGGGGTGGGGGCCTTCGTCAACCGATTGCTGTACTCCGCCCGGCAGCAGCGCCGGCTGAGCACCACGGAGGACGTGGTCCGGCGCGTTGCCGGGCGGAGGGCCTCCGACTCGTACCCGAAGTGTCGGGTCCTGCCGCTTACTTGCTGGCGGCGAGTTCCTTCTTGGGCTCGGCCGCGGCGGCGGGCTTCGGCGGAGCGGACGCCTCCTGGAAGGCGTCGAACGGCTTCTCCATCTCCGAGAGGCCGACGGTCTCGCGCTTGAGGAACATCGCCAGCGTCCAGTCGGTGAAGACCCGGATCTTGCGGTTCATGGTGGGGACCATCGCGCCGTGGTACAGGCGGTGGAAGTACCAGGCGAGGCGGCCCTTGAGCTTGACCTTGCCGAACAGGATCGCCACGCCCTTGTGCAGGCCGAGGCCGGCCACCGCGCCGAGGTTCTTGTGCTTGTACTCGGCCTGCGGGAAGCCGCGCATGCCGGCCACCACGTTGTCGCCGAGGACGGCGGCCTGACGGACGGCGTGCTGCGCGTTCGGCGGGCACCAGGCGCCCTCACCGGCAGCCAGGTCGGGGACCTGGGCGTTGTCGCCGGCCGCCCACACGTAGTCGAAGCCCTGGACCTGCAGGGTCGGCTTGGTGTCGATGTGGCCGCGCGGGCCGAGCGGCAGGCCGAAGCGGGAGACGACCGGGTTCGGCTTCACGCCGGCGGTCCACACGATGGTGGAGGCGTCGAACTCCATGCCGTTCTTCAGCACCACGTGCTGGTCGACGCAGGAGTCCATCGAGGTCTCGATGTAGACCTCGATGTTGCGCTCCTCGAGCCGGCCCTTGGTCCACAGACCGAGGTCGGGGCCCATCTCGGGGAGGATGCGGTTGGCCGCCTCCACCACGATGAAGCGCATGTCGTCGCGGCTGACGGTCTTGTAGATCTTGGCGGCGTCGCGCGCCATGTCCTCGATCTCGGCGACCGTCTCGATGCCGGCGAAGCCGCCGCCGATGACGACGAAGGTCAGTGCCTTGCGGCGGACGTCCTCGTCCGTGGTGGACTCGGCCTTGTCCAGCTGCGCCATGACGTGGTTGCGGAGGCTGATCGCCTCTTCCACCGTCTTCATGCCGATGCCGTGCTCCGCCAGGCCCGGGATCGGGAAGGTGCGGGAGACCGAGCCGGTCGCCACGACCAGGTACTCGAAGGGCAGTTCGTAGGAGTCGCCCGCCGCGGGCTGGATGGTGGCGACCTTGCGGGCGTGGTCCACCTCGGTCACGTGACCGGTGAGCACCTCCGCCTTCTTCAGGGCGCTGCGCAGCGGCGCGACGAGGTTGCGGGGGGCGACGTTGCCGCCGGCCGCCTCCGGGAGGAAGGGCAGGTACGTCATGTACGACCGCGGGTCGACGACCGTGACGGTCGCTTCGCCGTAGCGCATCTTCTTGAGGATGCGCATCGCGGCATACAGGCCGACGTAACCACCGCCGACAATGAGGATGCGAGGACGCTCCGTGGTGCTCATATCCGAAAGTATCCACCCCCGCCTGACGGACCATTCGTGAGGCCCGTCACAAGCTCCTGGACACCGGGTGCTACACTGCGCGCCCACATTTCCGGGCCGGGGCGGTCCCTCCCGCTCCGCCCGACGCCCGCGGCGACCGGCGGGGCACCCGGTGCCGCGCTGAGCAGCAACGATCCTTGCGCCGCACGGGTTCCCGAGTGGGGTTTCGATTTCTGCCGCGTGAACGCCGGGTTGCCTGCGATCCCATGAACGACCCGCCCCGGGCGCCTTCGGTCCCACATATCGGACGGACCGGACACCGCGCTGGGCCGAAAGGCCCGATCGCCATGTGAAGAAATTCACGAAGCTTCTTCCGGCGACACGCCGGGAGGCCCCCGCCGGGCCTTCCGGCACCCGTGGCGAGGGCCTCCCGCGGCGTCCGGGTCAGGCGATCGACCAGGCGATGCCGTCGAGGATGTCGTGCTCCGAGACCAGCAGTTCGGCGGCCCCGGTGCGCTCCATGATTTCCAGCAGCACCAGCGCGCCGGCCGCGATCACGTCGACCCGGCCGGGGTGCATCACGGGGACGGCGGCCCGCTCGGCGTGCGAGGAGTGCAGCAGCCACTGCGCGGTCTCCCGGACCTGCTGGACGGTCAGCACCGCGTGGTGGATCCGCTCGGAGTCGTAGCCGGGCAGCTCCAGCGCGATCCCGGCGACCGTGGTGACGGTGCCGGCCAGGCCGACCAGGGTGGCGCCCTCGGTCAGCGGGACGCTCCCGGCGACGGTGTCCAGGGCGGCCCGGATGTCGGCCCGGGCGGCGGCGATCTGCTCCTCGGTGGGCTGCCCGCCCGCGAAGTGACGCTCCGTCATCCGCACGCAGCCGATGTCCATCGAGTGCGCGGCCCGCACGTCCTGCTCGCCGAGCACGAACTCGGTGGAGCCGCCGCCCAGGTCGAACACCAGGTAGGGCGGGCGGTGCGGGCCGCCGAGCAGCTCGCGGGTGGCGCCGGTGAAGGAGAGCCGGGCCTCCTCGTCGCCGCTGACCACGCTCGGAGTGATGCCGAGGATGTCCTTGACCCCCGCGGTGAACTCGGCGGCGTTCTCGGCGTCCCGGGAGGCCGAGGTGGCGACCATCCGGATCCGGTCCGGGCCGACGCCGTGCGCGGCGATGACCTCCGCGTACTCGCGGCAGGCCGCGAAGGTGCGGGCCAGCGCCTCGGGGTGCAGCCGGCCGGTCCGGTCGACGCCCTGGCCGAGCCGGACGATCAGCATCCGCCGGTCGAGGTCGGTGATCCCGCCGGTCTCGGGGTCGAGGTCGGCGATCAGCAGACGGATCGAGTTGGTGCCGCAGTCGATCGCGGCGACCCGGGTGGTGGTCACGACTCGTCGCCCTCCCCGGCTTCCTCCGCGGCCCTGCGGGCGGCGGCGCGCTCGGCCGTCAGCGCCTCCTTGGCGGCGATCACCGCGGCGTGGTCCTCGGCCTTGGCCCGGTTGCGGGCCACCCGCTCACCGGCGGCCTCGACCTCGGCCGGGCTGACGCACGGACCCTTGGCCCACCAGTCCTCCAGCATGCCGATCGCCTCGTCGCCCAGCGGGTTGACGCCCTCGCCGGCCGCCAGCGAGTGGCCGACCAGCACGTGCAGGCACTTGACCCGGTCCGGCATGCCGCCGGCGCTGGGGAAGCCCTCCAGCACCTCGATGGCGTCCCGGCGGGCGATGTAGTCCTCGTGCGCGGCGCGGTACTTGTCGGCGAGCTCGGGGTCCTCGGCGAGTCGGGCCGTCTGCTCCTTCATCACGCCGTCCGCCTCCAGGGTGCCGATCAGCGAGGCGGCCTTGGGGCAGGTCAGGTAGTAGAGCGTCGGGAACGGGGTGCCGTCGGGCAGCCGGGGCGCGGTCTCCACCACGTCCGGGTTGCCGCACGGGCAGCGGTGGGCGACGGCCCGCAGCCCGCGCGGCACCCGGCCGAGCTGGGCGGCGATGGCGGCGACGTCGTGGTCGGAGACGGCGGGTGCGTCGGACGCGGGAGGGTTCTGGTTGCTCATCAGGAGTCTGTTCGTCAGGTGGGGGGACGGGTGGGGTGGCGGGGCGTCAGGGACGGCCGGGCGGCGCCGCGAGGGCGGTGTCGGCGGCGTCGACCGAGTCCCAGAAGGCGGAGTACCAGGGCCGGACCGCCTTGGGCCGGCCGGCGGCGTCCGCCGAGGGCTGCTTCTCGCCCGGCGCGGGTGGCGGGGCGACCGAGACGAACGGGGTCTCGCCGGGCAGCGCGTAGTGCAGCCGGTCCCGGGCCTGCGCCTTGACGTACTCCGGGTCCTGCCAGCGGGCCTTGGCCCGGCGCAGTTCGTCGACCTGCTGGCGGGCGTGTTCGGCCTTGGCCCGCTGGTCGGCGATCTCCGCCCGCTGCGCGATGTACTGCCGGGTCGGATAGGCCAGGATCGCCACCAGCGAGCACAGCACGAGCACCAGCACGGTGGCCCGGCTGGTGAAGCGCGGGCGCGCCGCCAGTCCGGGAATCCTCCACTTGGCCATCTGGTCGCCCCTCCTGCGCATGCCGGTGCCCCGGCCCCACCCTACGCGGTGGAGGCCGGGGCACCGGTCACAACAGGCTCGGCGATCAGCCTTCGCTGTGCTCGCGTGTCCGCGGAGCGGCTGTGCCTACTTGTCCGCAGAGCGGAAGCGCGGGAACGCCGAGCGGCCCGCGTACTCCGCGGCGTCGTCGAGGATCTCCTCGATGCGCAGCAGCTGGTTGTACTTGGCGACGCGCTCGGAGCGGGCCGGGGCGCCGGTCTTGATCTGGCCGCAGTTGGTGGCGACGGCGAGGTCGGCGATGGTGACGTCCTCGGTCTCGCCGGAGCGGTGCGACATCATGCAGCGGTAGCCGTTGCGCTGGGCCAGCTCGACGGCGTCCAGGGTCTCGGTGAGCGAGCCGATCTGGTTGACCTTGACCAGCAGCGCGTTGGCGGTGCCGGTCTCGATGCCCTTGCGCAGGCGCTCCGGGTTGGTGACGAACAGGTCGTCGCCGACCAGCTGGACCTTGTCGCCGAGCTTGTCGGTGATGGCCTTCCAGCCGTCCCAGTCGGACTCGTCCAGCGGGTCCTCGATGGAGACCAGCGGGTAGGCGGCGACCAGCTCGGCGTAGTACTCGATCAGCTCGGCGGCCGACAGGGCCTTGCCCTCGAACTGGTAGGCGCCGTCCTTGTAGAACTCGGACGCGGCGACGTCCAGGGCGAGCGCGACGTCCTTGCCCGGGGTGTAGCCGGCCTTCTTGATGGCCTCGGTGATGAGGTCGAGGGCCTCGCGGTTGGAGTCCAGGTTCGGGGCGAAGCCGCCCTCGTCGCCCAGGCCGGTGGACAGCCCGCGCTCCTTCAGCACGCCCTTGAGGGTGTGGTAGACCTCGACGCCCCAGCGGACGGCCTCGGAGAAGGACTCCGCGCCGATCGGGGCGATCATGAACTCCTGGATGTCGACGTTGGAGTCCGCGTGCGAGCCGCCGTTGAGGATGTTCATCATCGGGACGGGCAGCACGTGGGCGTTCGGGCCGCCCAGGTAGCGGAACAGCGGCAGGTCGCTGGCCTCGGAGGCGGCGTGCGCCACGGCGAGCGAGACGCCGAGGATCGCGTTGGCGCCGAGCGAGGACTTGTCCGGGGTGGCGTCCAGGTCGAGCATGGCCTGGTCGATCAGGCGCTGCTCGGTGGCGTCGTAGCCGACCAGCTCGGGGCCGATCTGCTCGATGACGGCGAGGACGGCCTTCTCGACGCCCTTGCCGAAGTAGCGGTTCTTGTCGCCGTCGCGGAGCTCCAGCGCCTCGAAGGCGCCGGTGGAGGCACCCGACGGGACAGCCGCACGACCGGTGCTGCCGTCGTCGAGACCGACCTCGACCTCGACCGTGGGGTTGCCGCGGGAGTCGAGGATCTCACGGGCTACGACGACATCAATGGACGGCACGAGGCATCTCCTAGCGGAAGCGGATGTGTGGTCGTTACGCCCAGAGCCTAGCCGCAGACATGCCCGCGGCCACGCCCGGCCGGGCTCCGTCTCACCGTGTGGCCCGGCTACTCACTGGTAGTTCACCTGTTTGCCCGCCGACCGTCCGCCCCGGGCGGCGCGAACTGCGTTGCGCGCGCCGGGAGCGGACGGTTCGTCAGGGGTACGGCCGCCCGGGCGACCGTCAGAGCGAGAGCACCTGGCCGGGGACGATCAGGTCCGGGTCCGCGCCGATGACGCCGCGGTTGGCCTGGTAGAGCTGCTCCCAGCCGCCGGGGACGTTCCGGGCGGCGGCGATGCCGGACAGCGTGTCGCCCTCCTGCACGGTGAGCCGGGCGGCGCCGTTCTGCGGCTGCTGCTGGGCGGCCGGGGCGCTCTGCGCGGGGGTCTGCTTCGGGGTCTTGGCGGTCTTCGGCGCCTGCTGCTGCGCCGCCTTCGGGGCGGCCGCGCGCTGCTGGGAGCGGGAGGCGGTGTCCTGGGAGCTGCCGCCGCCCTTGGCCAGTCCGGCCTTGCCGGAGCAGACCGGCCAGGCGCCGGGGCCCTGCGAGGCGAGCACCCGCTCGGCGACCGCGATCTGCTCGGCGCGGCTCGCCCGGTCGGCGGTGGGGGCGTACTGGCCGCCGCCGTAGGCGCGCCAGGTGGAGGAGGAGAACTGCAGGCCGCCGTAGTACCCGTTCCCGGTGTTGATGCCCCAGTTGCCGCCGCTCTCGCACTGGGCGACGCGGTCCCAGGTGTCGACGGGCGCGGCTGCCGCTCCGGTGGCGGAGAGCAGGGGCAGGGCGAGACCGACGGAGGCGACGCCGGCGGCGGCGACGACCTTCTCGGCCTTGGTACTGCGACGGTGACGGCCGGTGCCGGTGAACAGCATGGTGCTTCCTCTCCGCACGCCTGCGAGGTGAGCTGTCGGGTTCGGACCGGGAGGTTGGCCCGGCCGCCGGCGGGACCGGACGCGGCTGCGTCCGCTCCCTGGCGGCTTCACCCCGAGCCGTCGGGGACTACGGCGTTCACACTTGGGTCCCCCGCTCCTGTCCGGGTCTGGTCGGTGTCCCGAGGGCGCGGTGGACAGGATTCGGCGTGCCGCGTTCGGGGCCCGCAGCTGCGGGCAAATCGGAGAGTAAGCAGAGCTGACGAGCAATCACAAGCTCATATCACCGGTATCACGTCGAAATTACGGACCTTCACTTCTCGTGCACAAACCGTCCATGTATGTCCGGAATCGCCCCGGACGGGGCGCATCGCGCGCCCCCGCCGGGGGTTCGGACAGTGCCGTGCTGGGGCGGGGTCCGGGGTCGCCGAAACCGGGTCAGCGGGGCGTGAAGGAGACCGGGAGTTCGCGCAGGCCGCGCATGATCAGCCCGCCCCGCCAACGGAGTTCGGCGGGATCGGCCGCCAACTGGAGGTCCGGCAGCCGTGTCAGCAGTGTGCCGATCGCGCGCTGCCCTTCGAGCCGGGCGAGCGGCGCGCCGATGCAGTAGTGGATGCCGTGACCGAATCCCAGGTGCGGATTGTCGGAGCGGGCCAGGTCCAGGGTGTTCTCGTCGGAGAACCGGGCCGGGTCGCGGTCCGCCGCGGCCAGCACCACCAGCACCGGGTCCCCCACCGGGATGTCCACGCCGCCGACGGTCAGCGGCCGGGTCGCGAACCGCCAGGTGGCCAGCTCCACCGGCCCGTCGTAGCGCAGCAGTTCCTCGATGCCGGTCTCCAGCAGACCGGACTCGCCGCGCCCCAGCGACTCCTGGAGCCGGGTGCGCTGGTCCGGGTTCCGCAGCAGGGCGTAGACCCCGTTGCCGATCAGGTTGATGGTGGTCTCGAAGCCGGCGAACAGCAGGATGAAGGCCATTGCCGCGGCCTCGTTCTCGGTCAGGTGCTCGCCGTGGTCACTGGCCCGGATCAGGCCGGAGATCAGGTCGTCGCCGAGGTCGGCCCGCTTGCGGTGGATCAGGTCGGCCAGGTAGCCGCGGATCTGCTTGACCGCGCGGCCCACTCCCCCGCGCTTGCCGCCGGTGTGACGGATCATCATGCCCGCCCAGTCCCGCAGGTCGTCCTGGTCCTCCGGCGGGACGCCCAGCAGGTCGCAGATCGCGTAGATCGGCAGCGGGAACGCGAACTCGTGGATCAGGTCGGCCTCGCCGCGCTCCGCGAACGAGTCGATCAGCCGGTCGGTGAGCTGCTGCACCCGGGGCTCGAACTCGGCGACCCGGCGCGGCGTGAACGCCTTCGACACCAGGCGGCGGAGCCGGGTGTGGTCCGGCGGGTCGATGTTCAGCAGGTGGGTCATCAGGTCCGCCTGCCGCTCCCCCGGGATGCCCACCCGGCCGGTGCGGTGCGCCTGTTCGCTGTGGTGCGCCGGGTTCTTGGACAGCCGCGCGTCGGCCAGCGCCTGCCGGGCGTCCGCGTACCGGGTGACCAGCCAGGCCTCCACCCCGCTCGGCAGCGTGGTGCGGTGCACCGGGGCGTGCTCCCGCAGCCAGGCGTAGGCCGGGTACGGGTCGGCCGCGAACTCCCAGGTGAAGAGTTGCGGGCGGGCTTCGTGGGGCTGATCTGGCATGTCTTGACCGTATCTGGAACCGCCGTCGCGTGAGTCTGGTCACCTGGCGGGTATTCCCTGTTGCGGAGCGTCGGGGCGAGCCTACGATCCTCCGATGAACCACAGTGGGCGGCGTGCGGACCGCCCGCGGTTTCGCTCTGGAAGGGGAGCAGGCCATGCGAGTAGCCGGTGCAGTGGTGGTCATCGCGGTGCTCGACGGAGGCGAGGGGGCCGATCTGGCCCGCAGGTTCTCCGCCGCCGGAGCCGCCGGCCTGCTGATCGCCGATCTCCGTCCCGGCGTCGCCGAGGACCTGGCCGCCGAACTCGACCGTCCCGGCTGCCCGGCGGTCGGGGTGTCCGGCGACGTCCACCACCCGGCGGACATCGCGGCGCTGGTCGACACCGCCGTCAAGCACCTCGGACCGATCGACCTGTTCGCGGTCGCCGGCCCGGACGGCGAGCGGATCGTCCAGCTCGCCGAACTGCCCCGCCACCTCGACCCGCTGGCCGAGCTCCTCGCCCTGGTCGGCGAGGCGATCGGCGAGGTCGTCCCGGCCCAGCGCCGCGCCGTCTCGGACGTCCCGCTGGCGGGCTGACGGGCCGTCAGCCCTCCTCGGGCAGGCCCTCCGCGGCCCGGACCGCGCGGCGGTAGCGCCGGGCCGCGGCCCGCAGCGCCGCGTCCACGTCGATGCCCCGGTCGTAGCCGCGCTGGGCAACGGCCAGCAGCAGGTCGCCGGCGGTCTCGGCGGTGAGTTCGGCGGGCAGCTCGTAGGGCGCGTCCGGCACCGCGGTGAACTGCGCGCGGCGGACCCGGGAGACCAGCTTCGCCGCGTACGCCAGGGCGGGGAGTCCGGCCGGGACGCCGTCCAGCACGGACTCGCGCTGCTTCTCCGCGGCCTTCAGCTGCTCCCAGTTGGCCTCGGTCTCGGCGGAGTCCCGGACGTCGACGTCGCCGAACACGTGCGGGTGGCGGTACATCAGCTTCTCGACGATGTCGCCGGCCACGTCGTCGATGGAGAACGGGTCCTCCTCGTGCTCCTCGGCGATCCGGGAGTGGAAGAACACCTGGAGCAGCACGTCCCCGAGTTCCTCGCGGAGGGTGGGCCGGTCGTCCTCCTCGATCGCCTCGACCAGCTCGAACGCCTCCTCGACCAGGTACTTCACCAGGCTCCGGTGGGTCTGTTCGGCGTCCCAGGGGCAGCCGCCGGGCGACCGCAGGCGGTCCATCACCGAGACCAGGTCCAGCAGCCGGGAACCCGGCAGGTCGTAGGAGCCCGGCAGCAGTTCGATCTCCGGGTGCTCGCCGGCCTCCTCGACCGCGATCCGGGCCAGCGCGTCGGTCAGCCCCGGGTCGCCGTCCGGGCTCTCCAGCCACACCGCGGGCGCCTCGGCGAGCAGCTGCCGGGCCAGCGCCGGGGCGGAGCCCCGTTCGACCAGCCGTGGCTCGACGCCGGCGGCGCGCAGCGCGGGCAGCTGCGGGTGGTCGGCGTCGCCGGCCAGCACCCGCGGCGCCGAACGGAGGGCCTCCCAGGCCGGCCAGCTCAGCAGGCCGGGGGCGACGCGGTGGGTGGTGGTCAGCAGGATCAGCTTCGGAGTGTCCACGGCACCGAACCTACAACGACCGTGTGCGGGCCCGGCGACCCCGTTTTCCCGCCCGGGCGTCACGCCGCGGGCTGCAGCATGACCTGCCGGGTGACGGCCACCAGGTCGGCGGGCGTCAGCTCGGCCAGCAGCGCGCCGGCGTGCTCGATCAGGGCGGCGGCGGCCTCGGTGAGCGCGGCGTCGTCCAGCGGGCGGCCCGGCAGTTCGCAGCTGTCGGCGAGCAGGCTCTGCGCGACGGTGTACAGGTTGGCGGTGGCCGCCTCGCGGATCGTCAGCGACAGGTGGGCCGACGGCGCGCCGTCCTCGGCGCGGGCCCGGTGCGCGAAGCCGCGCGGCACGTACAGCACCTCACCGGGCTGCAGGACGGTCTCCAGCAGCACCTCGCCCGGGTCGCCGTCCTCCCGGTCGGGCACCCAGTTGCCGTCGGCGGGGCCGCCGTGCACCCACCAGCGCTTGGCGCCGGAGATCTGCACCACGAACACGTCCGCGTCGTCGCGGTGCACGGGGCGGCCCTGAGTGCCGGGCGGGGTGAGGAAGTAGAACGCCTCGACGTGCCGACCGATCTCGGCGGCCAGGCCGCGGGCCAGTGCGCGCACGCCCTCGTGCCACTGGTCGACGTAGCGCAGCAGCAGCGTCGCCCGCTCCTCCCGGATCAGCGACCGGACGGCCGCGCCGTCGGCGTACCCGCCGACCACCTCGCCGAGCACCACCCGCGGCGGGCAGAACCGCTCGGCGGGCAGGTGGGCGTCGCGCTGCACCAGGCCCAGGTACGGCACCTTCAGCAGGCCGTGGTCGAGCAGCCGGTCGAGTTCGGCGGCGGGCAGCACGTCCACCGGCGGGCGCTCGGGGCGCAGCACGGCCGGGGCGGTGCGCCAGAGCGCGGTGCGGAACTGCTCCTCGTCCGCGACGAAGCGGCTCAGCCAGGTCTCGGTCATGGTCGGGTCTCCTCGGGTGCTGACGGTGCGTCGGATGGGGGCGGTGCGAGCCGGTGCGACGGGTTCAGGCGGTGGGGCGGCTGCTGTACGCGGCGCGGCGGGCGGCGCTGACCAACTCGGCCGGGTCGGCGTCGGCGAGGCGGGTGCGCAGGTGGTCGAGCAGCTGGGCGCCGGCGGCCAGCAGGGCGTCCTCGTCGCGGGGACGGGCGGGCAGTTCGAGCCCTTCGGCGAGCAGGGCGCGCAGCTGGGCCCGCAGGTGGACGGCGCACGCCTCGCGCAGGGCGATCGTCAGGTGCAGCGAGGGCCCGTCCTCGGTGGCGCGGGCGGTGTGGGCGTAGCCGTTCGGCACGTACAGCACCTCGCCCGGGTGGACGACGGTGTCCAGCAGGCACGGCCCCGGGTTGTCCTCGCGGACCGGCTGCCAGTTCGGCTCGGTCGGACCGCCGTACACCTGCCAGTGCTTGTTGCCGCTGAGCTGGATGACCAGGATGTCGCCCTCGTCGCGGTGCACCGGCCCGTGCCGGCCCGGCTGCGAATAGAAGAGGAACGCCTCGGTGAGCCGGCCCAGGCTCTCCGACAGGCCGGTGGTCAGGGCGCGCACGCCGGGGTGCCAGTGGTTGAGGTAGCGCAGCTGGAGCGTGGCGTTGCGGTCCCGGATCAGCGCCCGCACCCGCTCCGGGTCGAGGCACCCCTCCAGCGCCCGGCCGGCGATCACCCGCGGCGGGCAGTACTCCTCCTCCGGCACCGTGCCCTCGACCGTGAACAGGCCGCCGTACGGGTTGCGCAGCGTGCCTTCGTCGATGATGTCGAACAGCCCCTGCACGGTGAGCACTTCGGTCGGCGGGTCGGCGGGGCGGAGCACCACCGGTCCCTGCCGCCAGTGCTTGCGCAGGAAGGTCTCGGGGTCGTCGACGCAGCGGGCCAGCCAGTCCATGGCGGTGTTCCTCTCCGGTGTCCGGACGGATCAAGGGGGTTGGTGGTGGGGCGGACGCGGGGCGCCGGCGGCGGCGATGCCGCCGGCGACCCCGGGATGTGCGTGGCGGTTCAGGCTCAGATGACGTCGGGGTAGCACGCACCGCAGCCGTCGGGCGTGACGTGACCCGCGCTCACGGTCGGCACGGTCGCCGCCTGCGCCGAGACGGCCGGCGCGAACACCGCACCACCCACCGCAGCGGCCACCGCCACCGACAGCGCCGCCTGACGGGCCAGCACAGCGAACTTCGACGCGGACTCGGTGCTCTCAGCACCCATGACAGGACTCCTTGCTAGAGATTCGGATCGAGAGAGTGGCGGTTCAGGCTCAGATGACGTCCGGGTAGCACGCACCGCAGCCGTCGGGCGTGACGTGACCCGCGCTCACGGTCGGCACGGTCGCCGCCTGCGCCGAGACAGCCGGCGCGAACACCGCACCACCCACCGCAGCAGCCACCGCCACCGACAGCGCCGCCTGACGGGCCAGCACAGCGAACTTCGACGCGGACTCGGTGCTCTCAACACCCATGACAGGACTCCTTGCTAGAGATTCGGATCGAGAGAGAGGTGGATCAGGCTCAGATGACGTCCGGGTAGCACGCACCGCAGCCGTCGGGCGTGACGTGACCCGCGCTCACGGTCGGCACGGTCGCCGCCTGCGCCGAGA
>NZ_JBHWDS010000006.1:0-16367 GCF_042734615.1 Kitasatospora sp. NPDC059646 | reverse complement strand
CCAGCCGGCGCGAACACCGCACCACCCACCGCAGCGGCCACCGCCACCGACAGCGCCGCCTGACGGGCCAGGACGGCGAACTTCGACGCGGACTCGGTGCTCTGAACACCCATGACAGGACTCCTTGGAGAGAGAGGTGGATGAATCGGGAGGAATCGGGCCGCGCGGGGCGTGTGTGCTCCGGGGTGCGGCCGGTGGTGCGGGAGGGTCAGGCGGTGGGGATCCGCAGGGCCAGGGGCTCGGCACCGGGGCGGCACTGGAGGTCGCAGCCGCAGCCCGGGGGCAGCAGCAGCCAGTGGCCGGGGCGGAGTCGGACGTCCTGGTGGGTCGCGGTGCCGGTGAGCCTGACCCGGCTGCCGCCGTGGTGCTGGAAGAGCAGCAGGCTGCCGTCCTCCGGGGCGGTCAGCTGCCGGGCGGGTTCGACGGGGCGGCCGAGGTGGTGACGCAGGGTGTCGGCCCAGCGGGCCGCGCCGTGTGTCGGGCCGGTGCCCGGCGGGTTGCCGTCGGGCTGTTCGCCGTCGGTCCAGAGCAGGGCCGGGCCGGTGCCGAGGCGGCGGTTCAGGAAGGCGACGACCTCGCTCTCCGGGTCGGCCGGACGTTCTTCGTCCTGTCCCCACTGCATGTCTTCGCCTCCGTCTCCGCTGTCCCGGTGGGGCCCGGTGTGCCCCGCTGACACCAATGGTGCGGCGCGGCGGGATTGACGGACAGTCACGGAATGCCGGTCCCGGAGGCCCGGTAACGGACGGCCGGTAACGGGACCACGTGACAGGCGGGGGCGGGACGGTCAGTCGTCGAGCAGGCCGGCCCGGGCGGCGGCGACGCCGGCCTGGAAGCGGCTCTCGGCACCCAACTCGTCCATGATGTCGGCGATGTGGCGGCGCGCGGTGCGCAGCGACATGCCCAGGCGGCGGGCGATGGCCTCGTCCTTGAGGCCGGCGGCGAGCATCCGCACGATGGTGCGGTCGAGTTCCTGGGAGACCTGTTCGAGGCCGTCCTCGGCGGCGGCGGCGAACGGGCGGGCGAGCGTCCAGGCCTGTTCGAAGATGCCGCACAGGTAGGCGAGCAGGGCCTCCTGGCGGACCACCACCGCGCCCCAGGTGCCGTCGCTGAGCGGGAGGAAGGCGAGTTCGCGGTCGAAGACGATGAGCCGGCCGAACAGCTCGTGCGCGGTGCGGTACTCGGCGCCGAGGGCGGTGGCGGCTTCCACGTAGGCCTGGCTGGGGCCGTTGAAGCGGGCGGTGTGGTGGTACAGGGTGCGCATCCGGACGCCCCGGCCGAGCAGGGCGCGGTCCCGGCGCAGCGCCTCCTCCATCGCGGCGGGGACGCGGGAGCCGCCGCCGGGCTGGCTGGTGAGCACCTCGCTGCGGCATTCGGCGGAGGCCCGGTCGAGGGCTGCGCGGACGTCCTGGAGGTCGGCGATCACCTCGATCTCGGCGCCGTCGGTCTCCCGGGCGGCCTGGCGGTGGTAGGGCAGGAAGCCGGCCACCTGGGCCTGGCGGTGGGCGAGTTCGGCGCGGCTGCGCTGGATCGCGGCCTCGACGGGGGCGGCCAGCGCGGCGATCGCGGTCTGCGGGGGCAGGGCCCGGCAGCGTCCGGGGTCGGCGGGGTCGGGCTGGAGCAGCTGCCAGGACGTCAGGCGGTCCAGGGCGGTGGCGGCGGCGGCCGGGTCGAGGCCCTGGCGGCCGAGGTGGGCGGCCAGCGCGGCGGGGTCGAGGCGGCCGTGCTCCAGCACCCAGGCGTAGGCCGCGGCGTCGGCCGGATCGGGCACGAACTCGGCTCCGGTGCACGGAGTTTGGGCCGACAGGTCCATTTTCGTCCCCCGGTCATCTTGCTGCCAGAGCAGTTGGTGAGGTGGCCGACCGATGGTTCGGGCACCTCGGGGTCGCCATGCTAGTTGCCAGGGCGCCGGGCCCCGAACGGGGACCCGGGCAGCAGGATCCCCACTCTTCTTCCCCACCCTCAGGAGGACTTCGCCATGAAGCGGTTCGCTCGCACCGTCGCGTTCGCCGGTCTGCTGCTCGCCCTCGCCGGGGCGGCCCCCGCGGTGGTCGCGGCGGTGCAGCCGGGCGCGTCGGCGGCGGTCCGGGCGGACGGGGCGACGCCGGCCGGCGACACGTCGTGGGGCGGCAGCTGCGAACTGCCGCTGTGCCAGCCGGAGCTGTACTGATCCCGGCCCCGCCGGCGGGCGGGGCCGGGTGCCGGGTCAGAGCGTGCGGACGCTGCGCGGCAGCCAGTCGTCCTGCGTGTCGGCGAGGCCGATCCGGGTGGTGTCCCAGGTCCCGTAGCGGGGGTTGACCTCGATGTGCAGGGCGGTGCCGGCCTCCACCAGCGCCTTGCGGATCGCCGCGTCGCCGTCGGGACCGTTCGGGTCCTGGCCGCCGGCCAGCTTGGTGAGGCCGATCTGCTGCCGGTAGAAGTCGTCGACGGCGTTGGCGGGGACGCCCTGCTTGGTGCGCAGCAGTTCGATCAGCTTGGCGTCGCCGCCGACGGTGCGGACGTCCGCGGACCGGGCGGCGCCGATCTCGCTCGCGCTGACGGTGAGCCGGCGGTCCGCCAGCGCCCGGTCGATGACCTTGTCGAGGATCAGCTCGGACACCGCGTGCCGGGCCAGCCCGGGCTGTTCGTTCGGCTGCGCGCCGGCCTGCGCGGTGCCGCCCTCGCGGACCGCCGACACCCGCGCCTCCACCTGCGCGATGCTGATCCTCTCGTCGCCGACCACGGCGGCGGCTCCCTGGTGCGCCGGTGCCCCGCCGCAGGCGGAGAGTGCGGCGGCGGCGACCGCGACGCCGATGGCGGCACGCAGTCGGCGGACGGAGCTGGTGCGGATCACTGGGGCCTCCTGGTCGGTGGAGCGCGTTCCGGTGGTGCTTCGCGTACGTGGCTGGGACGAACAATAGGGAGCCCCGCCCCCGGGTGCCAGACCCCGCGCGCACGGTCGGCCGTCCGGGGTCGCGCCCCGTCGCACCTGCCTCCGCACACTGCTCGCCGACTCGGCCGGGTCCGTTCCGGTGGGCGCCGCGCCGGGGCCCGGCGTCAGGTCGCGTACGGGTTGGTGGTGGTGCGCTGCGCGCCGAGCTGTTCGAGGTGGGCTCGCAGGCGGCGGACGTCGGGGTGGTGCGGGCCGTGGCGGCGCTCGGTCTCCAGGAGCAGTTCGAGCAGGGTCTGCCAGGCGGTCTCGGCGTGGCCGGTGGCGGCGAGCAGCACGCCGATGCGTTCGCGCAGCTCGGGGACGTGCGGGGAGCCGGGCGGCAGGACGGCGAGGACGGCCCGGTACTCGGCGAGGGCGTCGTGGGCCAGGCCCAACTGCTCCAGGCAGCGGGCGGCGTGGCGGCGGTGGTCGAGCGCGGCCGGGTCGTGCGGGCCGCGTTCCGCGGCGGCGGTGGCGGCCAGCAGGCGCAGCTCGGGCAGCGCCTCGCCCCACTGGCGCTCGGCGAGCAGGGTCCGGGCCCGGATCGCGCGCACGGTGTGCACCAGCGGCGCGGCCTCGCCCTGTTCGGCGACGGCCCGGGGCAGCAGTCGGGCGGACAGGTCGAGCACCTCGGTGTGCCGGCCGGCCGCGACCAGGTCGGACAGCCTGGCGCAGGCCCCGGCCAGCGTCTCCTGCTCGGGCGGCGCGACGGGCGGCGGAACCGGCGGCGGGACGGGCGGCGGAACCGGCCCGGCCGACAACGGCGCCGACGGTGGGTCGAGGTGCGTCGGCTGGTACGGGTAGCGGTACGGGTCGGCCGGGTCGGGGACGGCGGGCAGCCGGGTGCGCGGCCGGCCGGTCGGCGCGGGCAGCAGCGGCAGCAGCTCGGCGTGCACCTCGGCGGCGTCGGCGGGCCGCCGGTCCGGCTGCTTGGCGAGCAGCCGCAGCACCAGCGCCTCCAGCACGGCGGGGACTTCGGCCCGCAGCGCGCGCAGCGGCTGCGGCGGGTCGTCGACCTGGCGGCGCAGCACGCCGAGCGCGGTCGGCGCGGGGAACGGCGGACCGCCGGCCAGCATCTCGTGCAGCATGCAGCCGAGCGCGTACAGGTCGCTGCGCCGGTCGGTGTCGGCGGCCATGGCCTGTTCGGGGGCCATGTAGGCGGGGCTGCCGATCGGGCTTCCGGTGAGGGTGAGCCGGGTGGCGCCGGGGTCGAGCGCGGCGGCGATGCCCAGGTCGAGCAGCACCACCCGCCCGTCCGGACGGACCATCACGTTGCTCGGTTTCAGGTCCCGGTGGACCACCCGCGCCCCGTGCACGGCGGCCAGCGCGGCGCACAGCTGCCCGGCGACGGCGACGGCCCGGTCGATGCCGAGCGGGCCCTCCTCGGCGATCAGGTCGGCCAGGCTCAGCCCGGGGACGCGCTGCATCACCAGGTACAGCTCGTCGCCGTCGGCGCCCGCGTCGTACACGGTGACCAGCCCGGGGTGGTCCAGGGACGCGCCGATCCGGCACTCGCGCAGGAACCGCTGCCGCAGCAGGTCGCCCTGGCTGTCGCCGCGCCCGGACGGGTACGGCACCGCGTCGGTGCGCAGCAGCTTCACCGCGACGGGCCGGCCCAACTGCTGGTCCCGGGCCGCCCACACCTGCCCCATGCCGCCGTGCCCGATCTTCACGTCGAGCAGGTACCGCCCGCCGACGGTGCGGTTCACGGCTGCCCGTCCCCGGCCTGACGGCGCAGCAGCTCGCCGAGTTCCCGCAGCTCCGCGGCCCCGGTCGCCCCCGTCGCCCCGGTCGGCCCGGCCTGCGGAGCGGCGGGCGGCGGCGTCGCGACGCCCGGGAAGGGGGCGGGCGGCGCCGGGTACGGGCCGGCCTGCGGGTACGGAGCGGTCCGCGGGTACGGCAGCTCGTACGGGTGGGTGACGCCGGTCGCGGGGTGGCCCGGGTACCCGTACCCCGGCGGCGGGGTGGCGGGCTGCGGCCAGAAGCGGCGCTGGTTCATCAGCAGGAAGTGCACGGGCGTGCCGATCCACAGCGGGATCAGCAGGAACACCCCGACCAGGTTGTTGATCTTCCCGCCCGAGGGGGTCAGCCCGACCTCCACGAACAGCACCAGCTGCATCAGGCCGATGACGACCGCGCCGACGATGTCGGCGCGCCGCCGCCGCCCGACCGCCAGCACCACCGAGGGCACCATGCCGAGGATCCCCAGGGTCAGCACCGGTGTCGCGGCGCACAGCAGCGTCACCCAGATCCGGTACGGGCCGGACACGGCGCGGGCGGGCATGGACGCTCCTCGGCGACGGCGGGGCAGTGCTGCGCACACGCTACCTCCCCCGCCCCTCCCGCCGAGAGGCTGCTGCACCGCCCGGCAGGAGGACCCGACGGTACGTCAGGCCGGGCCGGCGGTACCGGCGGCGAGCGCGTCGGTGAGCGCCCGGGTCAGCGTGCGGGCCTCGGCGGCGGCCCGCGACAGCGCCGCCTCGTACTCGGCGAGCCGCCGGAACGCCGCGCCCAGCTCGCGCTGCTGCTCCACCGGGACGCGCGGCACCTCGACCCGGCGGATGTCCAGCCGACTGGTGGTGGACGCGTAGCTGCTGGCCCGCCGCCCGGCGCCGGTGGCGCGCAGCTGGCCGGCCAGGAAGTCCGGGTCGAGCAGCGCCGGGTCGGGCCGCAGCAGGTGCAGCCGGGCCCCGAGCGCCGCGCCCGCGTACGGGCTGCCGGGGTGCACCGCCTGGGCGCCCTCGCCGCCCAACGCCGGTACCAGCACGTCGCCGTGACGGACGATCAGGGCGTCGTCGGCGTCCGTGGCGGCGCTGGGCGGAGCGGCGGCCTGCAGGTCCTGGTCGGTGAGCAGCGGGGTGCGGCCGCCGGGGCGGGCGGGGGCGCCCTGGCCGGAGGAGTGCACCTCCAGCGCGCCGGAGCGGGCTAGTTCGCCGATGCCGACCTGCGGGGGCGCGGCCGCGCCGGTGGCGGCGAGGGCGGGCAGCGCGGCGTCCAGGTCGGCCAGCCTGGCCAGTTCGGCGGCCAGGCGGTCGCGCAGGCCGGTCAGCGCGTCGGGGGCGGCCTCGGCGGGCAGGGCGGGCAGGTGGCGGGCCGGGGTCAGGTCGGTCTCGTCGTCGAGCAGGTCGAGTGCGGGCACCGCGCGCCATCGGCCGGGCCGGTCCGCGGGCAGCGGCGCACCGGTGCGGGCGGCCTCGTCGAACGCCTGCCACGCCGTCAGGACGTCCTTCCGGAGCGCGGCCCGGTCGATCCGCTCCCGGCCGCCGTCGGCGGCGGAGTCCAGCAGCAGCACGTGCCGGAAGTCGTCGCCGGGCTCCGGACCGCGCAGCACCCAGACGTGCAGCGGCACCCCGTACGGCGGGGCGACGCCGGCGGGCAGCGCGACCACGGCCCGCAGCGCGCCCGAGCGGACCAGCTCGGCCCGCACCCGGCGGCCGGCCCGGCGGGAGGCGACGGTCGGCGGCAGCAGCAGCACGGCCGTCCCGCCGGGCCGGGTGTGCGCCAGGCAGTGCAGCACCCACGCCAGTTCGGACTCGCCGCGCGGCGGCACCACGCCCCCGGGCCACCGGCTGTCGTACTGCAACTGGTCGTGGCCCCAGTCGCGTTCGTTGTACGGCGGCCGGCACAGCACGGCGTCCGCGGCCAGGCCGGGGAACGCGTCGGCGCGCAGCGCGTCACCGGTCCGGACGTCCACGGGCAGCGGGCCGGGACGGTCGGCGGGGGCGGCCAGCGCGAGGCGCAGCAGGGCGACCCCGGCCAGGCCCGGGTCGGCGTCCTGCCCGCTGCGCGCGGCGGGCGCGGCGGCCAGCAGCACGCCGCCGGTGCCGCACGCCGGGTCCAGCACCGTCCGGCCCTCCCCCGGCGCACCGGCCAGGGCGGCCAGCAGGTCGGCGGTCTCCGCCGGAATCGGCTGCTGCAGACGGGGGTTGGCCTCGGCGTACCTGGTCAGCAGCTGCTCGTACGCGGCCGCCGGGGCGCTCTCCGCGGTCAGCCGGGCCAGCAGCCGGGCCAGGTCCAGGTGGGTGGCGCCGGCGATCGGCGGCAGCCCGACGGCCGCCGCCGCGTCCGGGCCGAGCAGGGCGCCGACGGTGCGGCGCAGCGCCTTGGGCAGGGCGGTGGCCAGCCGGGTGTCGGGCTGTTCGGCGAGCTCGGTCCGCACGGACGGGTGGCGGTGCAGCAGGAGCAGCAGCGAACCGGCCGTCACCAGCGGCGCGACGGCCGGGCCGGACGGGTCGCGGAGCGTCTCCAGCTGCTGCCACACCCGTTCCAGCAGCGGCAGTTCGGCGAGCTTGCCCTGGGCGCGCAGCCACTGCTCGACCTGGTCGAGCCGGAACGTCGGACTGGTCTCCGTGCCGCCTGCGGGCCGCGGGAAGTCGGTGTGCCGGCGGCGCCAGTTGGACACGGCGGCCCGGCCGACTCCGGCCAGCCGGGCGATCTCGGCGGCCGTGACCTCGGGACTCTCCGGCATGCGCGGGCCTCCTCAGCGGGTGGTGTGGCCACACAGCATAGCCAGACGACTATCCCGAGGTGTTCACACGTGAACAGAGACGTTTCGTGAATCATCATTGACACTGTTCACAGTCGCGGCTTTACTTGAGTCATCGCCGGAACCCCGGCACACCGCAGAAATCCTGGGGGAGAGCCCGCCATGTCCGTCCGCATCCGCACCCGCCGCACCGCCGCCGTCCTCCTCGGCGCCTGCCTCCTGGCCGCCGCGACCACCGCCTGCGGCCCCGACAACTCGGTCTCCACCACCCCGAAGGCCGCCGCCTCCACCCCGGCGAGCGGCTCCGCCGCCGCCCCCGCCGCCGACAAGCCTGCGGCCGGCTCGGTGGCCAAGCTCGGCGACACGATCGGCCTCAAGGGCACGGAGAAGTCCAACACCGCGGACGTCACGCTGGTGAAGGTCGTCGACAACGCGGAAGGCGCGGACGAGTACACGAAGGCCGCCGACGGCAAGCGCTTCGTCTCGGTCCAGTTCCGGATCAAGGCCACCGGCAGCGCGGCCTACGCCGACGCCCCCGCCAACAGCGCGAAGGTCGTCGACGCCCAGGGCCAGGGCTACGGCTCCACCGTCGCCGAGACCAAGGCCGGCCCGGAGTTCCCCGTCCCCGCGAACATCGCCCCCGGCGAGACCGCCCTCGGCTTCGTCACCTTCGAGATCCCCGCCGACGCCAAGCTCGACAAGATCCAGTTCGCCCTGGACAGCGGCTTCGCCCAGCAGACCGGCCAGTGGAAGCTGTAATCAGGCCGGCAGGCACGAAAGGCACGCGGGCGCGGCAACAGGGGCGCGTGGGAACTGCGCGAGCAAGGAGTGAACGCCGGCGAGGTCGCGATCAAGTGCAGGTCATTGCCCTCGTCGCGACCTTGCAGGCGGATGCCTCCCGCCTCGCGCAGTTCCCCGCGCCCCTGGTGGTGCTCTCTCCGGCTGTGCGCTCCTACCGCTTCAGATCGTCGAACATGGTGCTCAGGAACTCCGTGCACCAGGACAGCAACTCCCGCCCCACCAGCGGCTTTCCGCCGATGCGGCCGCCGGAGCTGGGCCGGGGCACCAGGAGCTGCCGGGCCGCGGACTTGATCTGGGTGCGGGGGTAGAGCCGGTTCAGCCGGAGTTGCTGGGACTCGCGCAGGTCGACGGGTCCGAAGCGGACGAACGCGCCCTGCAGGGTGATGTCCCCGATGCCGCAGCGCCGCGCGAACAGTCGCAGGCCGGCCACCAGCAGCAGGTTCTCCACCGGTTCGGGCAGCTTGCCGTAGCGGTCCGTCAGCTCCTCGCGGACCTGTGCGATGTCGGCCTCCGAGTTGACGGCCGCGATCGACCGGTACGCCTGGAGCCGCAGCCGCTCGCCGGGCGCGTAGTCGTGCGGGACGTGCGCGTCGACCGGCAGCTCGATCTTGACTTCGAGCGGCTCCTCCTCCGGCTCGGCACCGCCGGCCTCCAGGGACTGGCGGAAGTCGGCGACGGCCTCGCCGACCATCCGCATGTAGAGGTCGAAGCCGACGCCGGCGATGTGGCCGGACTGTTCGCCGCCGAGCAGGTTGCCCGCGCCGCGGATCTCCAGGTCCTTCATGGCGACGTACATGCCGGCGCCCATCTCGGTGTGCTGGGCGATGGTGGCGAGGCGCTCGTGCGCGGTCTCGGTCAGCGGCTTCTCCGGCGGGTACAGCATGTACGCGTAGCCGCGTTCGCGTCCGCGGCCGACCCGGCCGCGGAGCTGGTGGAGCTGGGAGAGGCCGAAGGTGTCGCCGCGTTCGACGATCAGGGTGTTGGCGTTGGAGATGTCGATGCCGGATTCCACGATGGTGGTGGAGACCAGGACGTCGAACTCCTTCTCCCAGAAGTCGACGACGACCTTCTCCAGCTGGGTCTCCCCCATCTGCCCGTGCGCGGTGGCGATCCGCGCCTCGGGCACCAGGTCCTTGAGCCGGGCGGCGGCCTTGTCGATCGACTCGACCCGGTTGTGGATGTAGAACACCTGGCCCTCGCGCAGCAGTTCGCGCCGGATCGCGGCGGAGATCTGCTTCTCGTCGTACGGTCCGACGAAGGTGAGGACGGGGTGGCGCTCCTCGGGCGGGGTGGTGATGGTGGACATCTCGCGGATGCCGGTGACCGCCATCTCCAGGGTGCGCGGGATCGGGGTGGCGGACATGGTGAGCACGTCGACGTTGGCGCGCAGCTTCTTCAGCTGCTCCTTGTGCTCGACGCCGAAGCGCTGCTCCTCGTCGACGATGACCAGGCCGAGGTCCTTGAACCGGGTCTCCGACGAGAACAGCCGGTGGGTGCCGATGACCACGTCCACCGAGCCCTCGAACAGGCCCTCCAGGACGGCCTTCGCCTCGGTGTCGGTCTGGAAGCGGGACAGCGCTTTCACGTTGACCGGGAAGTTCGCGTACCGCTCCGCGAAGGTCGAGTAGTGCTGCTGCACCAGCAGCGTGGTCGGCACCAGCACCGCGACCTGCTTGCCGTCCTGCACGGCCTTGAAGGCCGCCCGGACGGCGATCTCGGTCTTGCCGTAGCCGACGTCGCCGCAGATCAGCCGGTCCATCGGGACGGACTTCTCCATGTCCGCCTTGACCTCGGCGATGGTGGTCAGCTGGTCGGGGGTCTCGGCGTACGGGAAGGCGTCCTCCAACTCCCGCTGCCAGGGGGTGTCCTGGCCGAAGGCGTGGCCGGGCGCGGCCATCCGCGCCGAGTACAGCTTGATCAGGTCGGCGGCGATCTCCTTGACCGCCTTCTTGGCGCGCTGCTTGGTCTTCGCCCAGTCCGCGCCGCCGAGGCGGTGCAGGGTCGGGGCCTCGCCGCCCACGTACTTGGTGACCTGGTCGAGCTGGTCGGTGGGCACGAAGAGCCGGTCGCCGGGGTGGCCGCGCTTCGCCGGCGCGTACTCCAGCACCAGGTACTCGCGGGTGGCACCCTGCACGGTGCGCTGCACCATCTCCACGTACCGGCCGACGCCGTGCTGCTCGTGCACCACGTAGTCGCCGGCGGCCAGCGCCAGCGGGTCGATGGCGTTGCGGCGGCGGGACGGCATCCGGCGCATGTCCTTGGTGGAGGACTTCTGGCCGGACAGGTCGGTCTCGGTGACGACGGTGAGCCTGAGGGCCTCGTCGACGAAGCCGTGCTCGATCGAGCCGCAGGAGACGTGGACGACGTCCCTGGTGGGGGCCTCGGCGAGGTCGGCGACCAGCCGGGCCGGGATGCCCTCGTTGCCGAGCACCTCGGCGAGCCGGGACGCCGGGCCGTGGCCCTCGGTCACCAGCACCACCCGCCAGTCGGCGGCCAGCCGCTGCCGCACGTCGTCGATCGCCCGCGCGGTGTCGCCCCGGTACGCCTCGACGGCGTGCATGCCGAGGGTCAGCGTGTCGGCGTCGCCGTGCCAGGCATCGGCCCCGCCGCGGGCGAGGACCTCGGACACCGTGGAGTCGCTGGTGGCGAACGGGCTGACGGACCACCAGGGCAGCCCGATCTCGGCGGCGTGCTCGCGGACGTCGGCCAGCGACCACAGCGAGGCGGCGGAGACGTCGATCGCCTCCAGGTCGATCGGCCGGTCGGCGCCCGCGGCGGCGGCGACCCAGGACGCGGCCAGGAACTCCTGGCTGGTGGCGACCAGGTCGGCGGCCCGGGTGCGGACCCGCTCGGGGTCGCAGACCACGGCGATCGAGCCGGCCGGCAGCACGTCGAGCAGCAGCTCCATGTCGTCGACCAGCACCGGGGCCAGCGACTCCATGCCCTCGACCGCGACGCCCTGCGCGATCTTGTCCAGGATCTCGCCCAACTCGGGGTGCTGCGCCGCCAGTTCGGCGGCCTTGGCGCGCACCTCGGCGGTCAGCAGCAGCTCCCGGCAGGGCGGCGCCCACAGGCCGTGCTCGGCGATCTCCAGCGAACGCTGGTCGGCGACCTTGAAGTAGCGGATCTCCTCGACGTCGTCGCCCCAGAACTCCACCCGCAGCGGGTGCTCCTCGGTCGGCGGGAAGACGTCCAGGATGCCGCCGCGCACCGCGAACTCGCCGCGCTTCTCGACCAGTTCGACCCGGGCGTAGGCGGCGGCCGCCAGCCGGCGGGAGACCTCCTCCAGGTCGTGCTGCTCGCCGCGCTGCAGCGCCACCGGCTCCAGTTCGGCCAGGCCCTTCACCTGCGGCTGCAGCACGCTGCGCACCGGGGCGACCACCACCTGCACCGGGCCGGCCGCAGGATCGTCGGCCCTGGGGTGGACGATGCGGCGCAGCACGGCGAGGCGGCGGCCGACGGTGTCGGAGCGCGGGGAGAGCCGCTCGTGCGGCAGCGTCTCCCAGGCCGGGAACTCGGCGACCGCGTCGGGCGGCAGCAGGGAGCGCAGCGAGGCGGCGAGGTCCTCGGCCTCCCGCCCGGTGGCGGTCACCGCGAGGACCGGGCGGCCGCTCTCGCCGGCCCGGGCGGCCAGCGAGCGGGCCAGCGCCGCGATGGCGAACGGCCGGGCGGCGGGGGGTCCGACCAGGTCGAGGTGCTGCCTGTGCCCCGTGGCCGCCGCTTCGATCGCCTCGGCGAGTGCGGCGTCCCGTACGACGACATCGAGCAGTCCGGACAGGCTCATACGTCAAGTTCTCCACGGCGGGGAGTGGGCCCGGCACCGGGGGCCGGGCAGCGCGACAGTCCCGGAGCGCGGTGCGCCCGGGGGGTGTCCAGCCTACGCCGCGCCGGGACCGGTCACGCGGCGCGGCGTACCGGGTCGGCGGCGCCGGGGCGACTCTCCGGTATCCGTACGGGCTCGTCCAGAGATCATGCAGTCGACACACTCCTGTCACTGCCCGTCCATGGTGGCCGCGCAGGATGGAACACAGCGCGGGCCGCATCCAACCGTGGGGGATGGCTGCGGCGGCGCGATCGCACCTCGATGGGGGTCGGGAGTGCGAAGGCCGGGCGACCCTGGGTGGGGGCGCCCGTGCCACTCACGCCGGGACTCGCGGCGGCCGCCCCGGGGGCGGGCGCCGCGAGGTCTCGGCGTCGCCGTGCTTCCACCCGCCCCCGGCCACTTCCCGCGAAGCGCCACGCGCTGCGGGCGGCGCTCCGTACCCTCGTGTGAAGAAGGTGTGGGGACACCGCGTTCGTTCCAGGGGGTTGATTCGTCATGCGTGTCGTCATCGCAGGTCAGGGCTATGTCGGCCTCCCACTGGCGGTCCGCGCCGCGGAGGTCGGCCACCGGGTGGTCGGGTACGACGTGGACGAACGCCGGATCAAGCGGCTGGCCCTCGCCGAGTCGTACGTCGAGGACGTCCCGGGCGACCGGCTGCGCCCGCTGCTGGACTCCGGCCGCTACCTGCCGACCGCCGACCCGTCCGACGTGGCGGGCTTCGACGTCGCGGTGATCACCGTTCCGACCCCGCTGCGCGACGGCGTGCCGGACCTGTCGTACATCGAGGCGTCCGCGAAGCTGCTGGGCCGACACCTGACGCCGGGGGCGACGGTGGTGCTGGAGTCCACCACCTACCCGGGCACCACCGAGGAGCTGCTGGCCCCGCTGCTGGAGGCCGGCTCCGGGCTGCGGGCCGGACCCGACTTCCACCTGGGCTACAGCCCCGAGCGGATCGACCCGGGCAACCCGGTGTGGAAGCTGGAGAACACCCCGAAGGTGGTCTCCGGCACCACGGCCGAGGGCCTGGCCGCCGTGGCCGGCTTCTACGGGCAGCTGGTGGAGCGGACGGTGCCGGTCTCCTCCTGCAAGGAGGCCGAACTGACCAAGCTGCTGGAGAACACCTTCCGGCACGTCAACATCGCGCTGGTCAACGAGCTGGCGATGTTCGCCCACGACCTCGGCATCGACGTCTGGGAGGCCATCGACGCGGCCTCCACCAAGCCGTTCGGCTTCCTGCGGTTCACCCCCGGCCCGGGCGTCGGCGGCCACTGCCTGCCGATCGACCCGTCGTACCTGTCCTGGCGGGTGGAGCGGGCGCTCGGCCAGTCCTTCCGGTTCGTCGAACTCGCCAACGACGTCAACAGCCACATGCCGGACTACGTGGTCCGCCGCCTCGCCGAGGCGCTCAACCAGCGCCGCCGGGCGGTCAACGGCTCCCGGGTGCTGCTGCTCGGCCTGGCGTACAAGAAGAACACCGGCGACGCGCGGGAGACCCCCGCCGCCCGGATCGTCGAGCTCCTCACCCGCCAGGGCGCCGAGGTCCGCGCCGCCGACCCGCACGTGGTCGCCGGCGTCCACGTCCCCGAGCAGCGCACCCCCGACCACGACGCCGGCCCGCTCGCGGCCGTCCGCCGGGTCGACGCCACCCCGGAGGAACTGGCCGCCGCCGACGCGGTCGTCCTGCTCGCCGACCACGACGAGTTCGACTACGCCGCCGTCACCGCCCACGCCCGCTACGTGCTGGACTGCCGCCGCCGCCTGACGGGGGCCGCGGTCGAGGTGCTCTGACACCGGGCGGGTGCCCGGCTCACCGCCCCGGCCCGCCGGCCGTCCGGCGCGCCAGCACCGTCACGGCGGTCGCCGCCACCGCCGACAGCGCCCCGGCCGCCGTCCACCACACCCACGCGCCCGGGCCGCCGGCCTCGCCGGCGGTCGTCGCCCGCGGAGCGGCCGGGGGCGCCTCCGGGCGGGCGGGCGGCTGGGTGGGCGCGCCCGGGTCGGTGTGGGTGAACGCGAACCGGCCCTGGAGGGGAGCGCCGTCGGCGGCGACGGTCCGCCAGGTCACCTGGATCCGGCCCTGCGGCAGGCGGCCGAGCTTCTGCCGCACCTGGTGGCCGGCGACGGTCGGCGTGCCGTCCGCGTACGCCTTCCCGTCGGTGCCGACGACCGCGACGGTGGTGAGGCCGGGCTGCACCGGGCCGTCGAAGGTCAACGTGACCGCCTCGGGCGCCGCGGGCACCGCGGAGTCCGCGACCGGGTCCGAGGCGAGCAGTTGGGCGTGCGCCCGCGCCGGCGCCGCGGGTGTCAGGGCGAACAGCGCGGCGAGCAGCAGCGCCGCCGGACGGGAGAGGACTCGGGGCTTCACGAGGCAGTCGTCGTCCGCGGCGGCCGGGAGGTTCCCACCGTCCCGCCGCGAACTCCCGGGAACTTCCCGCCAACCCGGCCCGACCACTGCGGTGTCTGCGGGACGCGACCCGCAACCGAACCGAAAGCCGATGCCCGCCATGCCGATCACCGCCGCCCCCGGCCGCCGCCTCCCCCGTCTCCGCAGGCTCGTCGTCGCCGCGACGGCCGGGGCGATATCCCTGTCCGCCCTCGTCGCCTGCGGTGCCGACGACCCGTCCCCGGCCTCGGACCAGGGCTCCCCCAAGGCGGCCGTCGCGGCCGTCACGGAGCCGGTGACGGTCAAGGACCCGTGGGTGAAGGCCTCCGACTCCGGCATGACGGGCGTGTTCGGCACCCTGGTGAACACCACCGGCGCCCCGCTCACCGTGGTGTCCGGCACGTCCACGGTGTCGGCGAAGACCGAGCTGCACGAGGTCGCGGACGTGGACGGCAAACCCGCCATGCGCCCGAAGGCGGGCGGCTTCGTCGTCCCGCCCGGGGCCGGCCACGAGCTGAAGCCGGGCGCCGACCACATCATGCTGATGGGCCTGAACCAGCCCCTGAAGCCGGGCGACGAGGCCACCGTGACGCTGACCCTGGACGACGGCCGGACGGTGAAGTTCGCCGCCGTCGCCAAGGCGTTCGCGGGTGGCAAGGAGGACTACACCCCCGGCATGGCGAAGGGCTGATCCCCGCCATGGACACCAGCCCCACCACCCCGGCCGTGGGCCGCCGCCGGCTGCTGGCCGCCGGTGGCGCCCTCGCCCTCGGCGGCGCGCTCGCCGGTGCCGCCGCCGGCACCGCCGCCCGCGGTGACGCCCGCGGTGACGCCCGCCCGCAGCCGCCCGCGTTCGGCCGGCAGACCGTCGCCTTCCACGGGCCGCACCAGGCCGGGATCGAGACGCCCGCGCAGGCGCACGCCGCGTTCCTCGGCCTCGACCTGCACGACGGGACCGACCGCGCGGCCCTCGGCCGGATGATGCGGCTGCTCACCGACGACGCCGTCCGGCTCACCCGCGGCGAGCCGGCGCTCGCCGACACCGAGGCCGAGCTCGCCGCGCTGCCGGCCAGGTTGACCGTCACCTTCGGGTTCGGTCCGGGCCTGTTCCGGGCGGCCGGGCTCGACGACCGGCGGCCCGCCTCGCTCGAACCGCTGCCGCCGTTCGCCATCGACCGGCTCCAGGACCGGTGGTGCGGCGGCGACCTGCTGATCCAGATCTGCGCCGACGACCCGCTCACCGTCGCGCACGCCCAGCGGATGCTGATCAAGGACGCCCGCTCCTTCGCCCGGCTGCGCTGGGCGCAGCGCGGCTTCCGCAACGGCCGCGGCATGCAGGGCGACGCCACCACCCAGCGCAACCTGATGGGCCAGGTCGACGGCACCGTCAACCCGCCGCCCGACAGCGAGGTCTTCGCCCGCGCGGTGTGGACCGACGCCGGCCCGGAGTGGCTGCGCGGCGGCACCACCCTGGTCCTGCGCCGCATCCGGATGGAGTTGGAGACCTGGGACCTCGCCGACACCAGGGCCAAGGAGTTCTCGGTCGGCCGGACCCTCGGCACCGGCGCCCCGCTCACCGGCACCGCCGAGCACGACGAGCCCGACTTCGACGCCCAGGACGCGCTCGGCCTCCCGGTCATTCCGGAGTTCGCGCACATCCGACGGGCCCGCGTGGCCGACCCCGCGCAGCGCATCTTCCGCCGCCCGTACAACTACGACGACGCCCCGGCCGCGGACGGCACGCCGGACACCGGCCTGCTGTTCGCGTCCTTCCAGCGGGACATCGCCGAGCAGTTCCTGCCCGTCCAGCGCGCCCTGGCCGCTGCCGACCAGCTCAACCAGTGGACCACCCCGATCGGGTCCGCGGTCTTCGCCGTCCCGCCGGGCTGCGCACCGGGCGGCTGGATCGGCGAGCGCCTGCTCGGCTGACCCGGGACGGCTCCGCCCCGTGCGACTGCTGCTGCCG